>JAKAZP010000026.1 GCA_021815905.1 Pseudomonadota bacterium
TCTGACTCGATCGACGCGATCGCCGGCGTGAAGCTCGATGCAGCCGTGTCTCTTGCCGGCCGCCTCGGCCTGTGGCCAGGCGGCGTTGTCGATCAGCGCAGCGACCAGGATTCTCTTCAGGTCCACCCTGCGTGGGCAGGCCGGGAAGTTCGACTTCACTTTCGTGTAATGGACGGGCGCGCTCGAGGACGAGTCGGGAGTTTCGCCGGAGGCTGCCGGCCGCTTGGCGGGCACCGGAATGCTCGCCGTGGCCGAAGACGGCGGAGCGGTTCCGCCGCCCCGTGGGCTCGGCCTGCTCCAACGCAGGGTCACGGCCGCGATCGAGCCGACACTTTCGGTCGCCAGCCCATGGGGCGGCAACCCGAGCCTGGCGTATCGGGACCGGTGTACCCCGTAGAATTTTGCGAGGCACGCGGCGCGCATTTCCTTGTCGGCCTTCCGGAACAGCGCTCGCGGCACGGACGGCGGGTGGTCGTCGTGCGCCATCGCGATGAGGCCAAGCTGAAACTCGTCTCGTCCGTATTGCGCAACGCTTTCCCCGTACGGCGCCCCGGCGCAGTCGACGTTCGCCATTGCGACGTTGCACGCGAGCACGAGACACCCGAGAAGCGCAATCCGCGTTTTCATGTCTGCCTCCTTTATTCTTCGACCGATGTCGGACGAGAAGGCGTGTGTGCCGTAAACGGAGCGGGATCAGGTTTGGGCCCGGTAGGATTCGAACCTACGACCAAGGGATTCACTCTGCCCCGACGTTTCCGCCGGGAGTGGACTATCTCTTCACCCGCGAACGGGCGTGTCGCCGGATGTCGGCGAGCCGCTCCATCCGGTGGGGTGCGGGATGCTCGTGCCTGTCATCAAGGGCGCTTCAGCCCTCAGGTAGTCTCTGCACCTTCCGGCGGTGTACCGCCGGCTCGGCTCAGGATTGCCATGAGCCGGACCGGGATCGGCCGCTCGAAGGTTCCCCTGAATTCATCCCGTCCACTGTGCGCGTCATCCGCGCACAGGCACCTTTTTCCGATGAGTCCCCTGCACTAACCGCTGTGCTACAGGCCCAACGCGCGACATTGTACCCGGTGCGAAGGGCGCGCCGCTGCCAATCGATCCCGGTAGGCGCAGTGCAATGCCGCGGCGGGCTCAGTTGGAGGGACCGTAGCCCGGTGGCGCCCGGAAGCCGCCGAATTCCCGCTCCGCGAGCTGCGCGAACGCCACGGTCGTGCGGTCCTCGAGATACGGGCCGATGACCTGGGCGCCGATCGGCATGCCGTCGGCATCCTGTCCCACCGGCATCGCCGTGGCGGGCAGTCCGCAGAGGGACGCCGGGCCGGCCCAGACCCCCAGGGCGGCGTACGGGAGCGGCCGGCCATCGATCGCGATGCGACGCTGATCGACTTCGCGATCATCGTGCTCGAAGGCGGTAACCGGCAGGACCGGACAGATCACGACGTCCCAAGCTCGAAAAAGCGCGCGCCATTGATGCTGCAGGAGAGTGCGCGTGCGTCGGGCGCGCAGCCAGTCACGGTGACTGGCGAGCAGCGCCCGCTGCCGTATCGGGTCCGAGTCCGTGCCGGGCTCGGCGGCCGACGGCGTCCTCTGCCGCCGCGCCTCGTACGCCGCATCCGGAAGATTCGCGCCGATGAAGGCAAGCAGCAGCAACCCGAAGGTCTCGTCGATCAGGGCGAGGTCGGGCAGCATCGGGCTCGAGCGCTCGACCGCGCACCCGGTGTCGGCGAGGCGGTCCGCGAAGCGGCGGATCGCCGCTCGCACCTCGGCCGAGAGCGGCAGCAGGGGATGCTCATCGAGCACCAGCGCCTTGAACTCGCCGAGGCGCGCATGGCGGGCCGGGGGCAATGCCAGGCGGCACGCAATCGCATGCGGATCGTCCGGCCCGGCGAGCACATCGAGCGCGAGAGCGAGATCACCCGCCGAGCGGGCCATCGGTCCGACGACCCCGAGATCCGGCTCCGGGTCGACGTCGAGCTCCGGCGCGCCGGGCGGTGCGTGTCCGCGGCTCGGCACCAGGCCGAGGGTAGGCTTGTGGGCGAACACCCCGCAGCAGTGCGCCGGCACGCGCAGCGAGCCGGCAAGATCGGAGCCGAGCTCGAGCGGCACCAGCCCGGCGGCGAGCGCCGCGGCCGAGCCGCCGGAGGAGCCGCCCGGCGTGCGCTCGAGACTCCACGGGTTGCGGGTGCGGCCGTAGAGCGCGTTCGCGCACTGCCAGTCGCCCAGGTTGGTCGGGATGTTGGTTTTGCCGATGATCACCGCCCCGCTCGCCTTGAGACGGCGAACGGCCACCGCGTCCTGGCTCGCGCGCGTACCGCGGGCGCCCGCGAGCCCCCAGGTCGTCGGCAGACCCGACACGTTGAAGGCTTCCTTCACCGTCATGGGCACCCCGAGCAGCGCTCGCCGCTCCCCGCGGGCGAGCGCCTCGTCGGCCGCACGCGCCGCGAGGCGTGCGCGCTCGAAGTCGCGGACGACGATCGAGTTGAGATCGCCGTCGCGCGCCTCGATGCGTTGCAGGGTGGCCTCGAGCGCTTCCCGCGCCGAGAGCTCCCCCGCGGCGAGCGCGCGCGCCAGCTCCGCAGCCGTCGCGTAGGGGGTGGCCATCAGCGGCTCACGCATGTGCGGCGTCCGCGGCCCCCTCAGCGCGGGACACGGCGTTCGCCCCCGGCGGCTCCGAAGAGCTCCGCCTCGGCCGCGAGCGGGGCGCGCCCGCGCCATCCGAGCGCCGGCTCGAGCAGGGTGAGCAGCAGCACCACCGCGAAGTTGGCGCACAGTCCCACGAAGCCGGCATCGATGCCGAGGAACGGGTTGCGATCCGTCAACATCAGGAAGCTGGCCACGACGATGCCCGCGACGATGCCCGCGAGCACCGAGCGCGCCGTGATCCGTCGCCAGTACAACCCGAACAGAACGCCCGGAAAGAACTGGGCGACGCCCGCGTATCCGATCAGCAGCAGACCGACCAGCGTCTTCGAGCTGAACAGCGCGAGATAGAGGCTGACCCCGCCGATCACGATCACCATCGCGCGCGCCAGGCGCCCCACCGCCGCATCGCTCATTCCGGGGGCGATGAGCGGCCGGACGAGGTTCTTGGCGAACAGGGTCGCCGCCGTCAGCGTGAAGACCGCGGCCGGCACCATGGCGGTGAGCGCGCCGGCGCCGCCCACCAGGCCGAGGAACCAGGGCGGAAACGTCTGACGCACGACCGTGAGCAGCGCGAGATCCCCGTCCGGGAGGCCGGGCACGGCGACCAGCGCCGCGAACCCCGCGATGAAGATCAGCACGAGCACCAGGTTGTAGAGCGGCAGCACCATGAAGTTGCGCCGCAGCGCATCGGCGCTCTTCGCCGTGAAGGCGCTGCCGAACAGGTGCGGCCACATGAAGCCCCCGAGCGCCGAGAGCAGCACCGTCGAGACGTACCAGGCGTGTCCGAGATCCTTCGTGCCGCCCGGCATGGTCAGGTGCCCGGGGTGCAGCCGCGCGAGAGTCGCGAACATCGGGCCCACGCCGCCGAAATGGATCAGTGGAATGCCGATGCCGATGGCCACGGCCGCCAGGAGCATCAGTCCGTCCTTCACCACGCTCACCCAGGCGATCGCCCGAATGCCGTTCGCGAACACGAACGCGACGAGCAGCCCGACGGCGCCGATCATCGCCGCATCGCGGCCGATGCCGCCGAAGCTCGTGATGGAGGCGATGATGCCGAGCCCCGTGATCTGCAGCTGGATGTAGGGAATGAAGGAGCCGATGCCGACGAGACACACGAGCCCCGCGAGATACCGGTTGCCGTAGCGCCAGGCGAAGAAGTCGGGTTGGGTCTGCATGCCGGTGCGCTTGCCGAGCTCCCAGATCTGCGGAAGGATGAAGAATCCCACGATCTCGGCGAGCGGCAGATACGCCAGGATGTAGAGTGTCGGACCGCCTCGGGAGTAGGCCCAGCCGCTCGCGCCGAGAAATGAGAAAGTGGTGAAGGCCTCGCCGGCCATCAGCAGGAACACGAGCACGGCCCCGAGCCGCCGGCCGCCGACCACCCACTGCTCGAGATCCATGACGCGCCGCCGCCCGGCGAGAAATCCGACGCCCGTGCCCGCGGCCACCAGCGAGAACATGACGATCAGGCTGACGCTCGCCGCGCTCATCCGGCGCGCTCACCCCGGCGGCCGCGGCGGATCTCCAGGCGGTGAGCGAGGAACAGGCAGACGGAGGTCGCGACGATCCACGCGCTCAGCCAGAACAGGTTGAAGGGCAACCCGAGCACCCACGGCCGGACCCGGTCCCATAGGGGAACGGAGAAGCACATCGCCACGAAGGGAATCGACGCGAGCAGCAGGGCAGCGCGGGAGTGTCGGCCGGCCCGCATGAGTCACTCGGGCAGCGTGATGCCCGTCCCTCCCATCTCCTTGGGGAAGTCCTTGAGCTTCGGCAGGCCGTCCTTGACCGCCAGCACCTTCTCGCCGTAGTTCACGTGGACCGCGGGCTTGAACGCGAGCGTCGGCAGCACCGCCGCGAAGATGTCGACCAACTTCATCGAGGGATGATCCGTGAACAGGTGGCCGCCGCAGTCCTTGCACCACTTTCTCAGGCTGTTCGCGGTCTTATGGTAAGTGCCGATGCGGTCGGACCCTTTCACGATCTTCAGGGACTGCGGCTTCCAGAGCGTGAAGGCGTTCACGGGGCCCGCCGACCAGTGGCGGCAGGACTCGCAGTGGCAATATCCCATCGCCTCCGGCTCGCCGGTCACGGAGAGCTCGACGGCGCCGCAGAAGCACCGGCCTTTGTGATCGCCCATTGAACTACTCCCCCTCGTCCGCCAGCGGCCGATGATGGGCCATGCCGGGACATCCGGCAAATCGGGCGCCCGGCCCTCTGCCGGGCGCGAGATGGCCTCCAGGCGGCGCGCAGGGTAGCCTTCGCTCCCTCTCCCGGGATCCGCCGGACCGGCCAGGGTCGTGGATCGCCGGCAGAGCCCCCCGCGGGTGCGGCGCTGCCGTGAAGCTCCCGCTGGAGCTGCAACTTTCGAGCGACCGCGGTGTTCTTGCCGCAAACCGATGTCATACCCGTGTTCAAGGCAAGCTCCCGGCCCATCGAAGCTCAAGAGTTCACAGCGTTCATGCGCGCGTATCAGGACATGGTCTTCTCGACCGCAGTCCGCCTGACCGGCAGCCCCGCCCAGGCCGAGGACATCAGCCAGGAAGTATTCCTCAAGGCGTACTCGAGCTTCGATCGGCTGCGCGAAAGCCCGACGGCCGGAGGCTGGCTGAAGACCGTCGCCACCCATCTCGCGCTCAATCATCTCACCCGCTACCGTCGGCGCTGGCGGCTGTTCTCCGAGCAGTTCGCGGATGATGCGGGTGAGCCGGAGGTCGAGTCGGCCGCCACGGTGTTCGATGCGCTCTCCTGCGAGATGGAGGCCGAGCAGCGCTCGAGCCTCATCGAGCGGGCGCTCGGGCAGCTGCCCGATCACCAGCGCGTGCCGCTCGTGCTCTTTCATTTCGAGGAGATGCCGTACCAGGACATTGCCGCGCGCCTCGGCGTCTCCCTGTCCAAGATCAAGACCGACATCCTGCGCGGACGGCTCGCGCTCGCGAAGCTGCTCGCCGCCGGCGGTCTGGAGTCTGAGGCTGCGCCGGCCGGAGCCAAGTCATGAACCCGCGAGAGAGCGCCGAGAAGAAGCTCGAGGAACTGGCCGGACGGGTGTTGCGGCAACAGCCGCTGCGCAAGGCGCCGGCCGCACTCGAGACGCGCGTGCTGGCGGAGATCGGCCGGCGCGCGCGCCGCCCGTGGTGGCGGCAGAGCATCGCAGGCTGGCCGGCCGGCGGGCGGGCGGTGCTGATCGGAGCCTCGTTGAGCTGCATCCCTCTGCTCTGGTTCCTCGCGCCGTGGCTCTGGACTCGGCTCACGAGCGCCGCGGGAGAAGCCGGCCCGATTGCCGCGATCGCTCAGTCGGGCCGCGTGCTGCTCACGCTGGCGGCCGCGAGCGCGCGGGTGGCCGATGCCATCCCCCGCGACTGGCTGCTCGGGGGCCTGGTCACCGCCGGCGCGCTCTACTGCGCGCTGTTGGCCCTCGTCTATTCACTGCTTTACCTGAGTCCCCAAGACACGAAGGCTCGGCCCCTATGAAGAATCTCACCCGGCTGCTGCCGTGCGCCCTGCTCGCACTGCTCGGCGGCTCCGTCCTCACCGCCCACGCCCAGGACGTGAGCACGTGGTCCGACCGGGGCGATCACCAGGTGGTCGCCATCGGCCACAATGCGCACCTTCCCGCCGGAGAGAGCGCCCAGGAGGTGGTCTCGGTCTTCGGCTCGACGACCGTCGACGGCGACGTCTCGGACTCGGCCGTCGCGGTGCTCGGCGACCTCACGGTCAACGGCACGGTCTCCAACACCGCGGTGGCGGTGCTCGGCGACGTCTACATCAACAACAAGGTGCGGGGCGATGTCGTCGGGGTACTCGGCAACGTGACCCTCGGGCCGCAGGCGGTCGTCGAGGGTCAGGTCGTCGAGATCCTCGGCTCGCTGCACCGGGACCCCGGCGCCGTGATCGACGGCGGCACGGTCCACGTGCTCTCGGGCGTCTTCACCCACGCGGAGAGCCTGCACGGCTGGATCGGCCGCTGCCTGCTCTACGGCCGTCCGCTCGCGCCGACGCTCGAGATCGGCTGGGCCTGGGGCGTCGCGCTCGGGGCGCTCGCGCTGTATCTGCTGCTGGCGGCCGTGTTCCGCGACGGCCTGCAGCGTTGCGTCTCGACGCTCGAGAGCCACCCCGGGGAGTCCGTGCTCACCGCGCTCATCGTGACGCTGCTGGTACCGGTCGTATTGCTCTCGCTGGTGTTCACGGTGGTCGGCATCGCGGTCATTCCGCTCTTCTGGATCGCGCTCATCTGCGTCGGAATCTTCGGCCGGGTGGTCGCTCTCGGCTGGCTGGGGTCGCGCTGCATTCGCCTGACGCACGCGGGCAGCGGTGCCACACCGGTGATCGATGTCCTCGTGGGAGGTCTGCTCGTGCTGGCTCTTTACATGGTTCCGGTCCTCGGGCTCATCGTCTACCTGCTGATCGGGATCGTCGGCTTCGGCGCGGTCGCCTACACGATACTGCTCGGCGCGCGCTCACGGCGCGCCATGGCGCAGTCCGCCGAGCCGCAGCTCGCCGCGGCGGGCGCCATGCCCCCGCCTCCTCCACCGCCTCCCGCCGACGCGGGCGCCGCCGCCGCCGTCCCGGGGACCGGAGCGCCGGCCGCCGCCGAGCTGCTCTCCGCAACCGCTTACCCGCGCGCGGGGTTCTGGATCCGCATGGTGGCGCTCCTCATCGATCTGATCCTCGTGGGAGTGGCCCTGAGCCTCCTGGACCACTTCACGCAGGCAACGCTCGTCGTGCTCGCCACCTACGGAGCCATCATGTGGAAGATGAAAGGCACGACGATCGGCGGCATCGTGTTCGATCTGAAAGTGGTGCGCCTCGACGGCCGGCCGGTGGACTGGAGCACCGCCATCGTGCGCGCGCTCGGCTGCTTCCTCTCGCTCGTGGTCGCCTGCCTCGGATTCATCTGGATCGCCTTCGATCGGGAGCACCAGGCCTGGCACGACAAGATCGCGGGCACGGTGGTGGTGCGCGTGCCCAAGGGCGTAGGACTGGTGTAGGAGACTCCTTTGCACGCCAAATCGGAAAGAGAGCCGGCCGCCGCACTGCGCACCGGCACCGGCACGGAGCCGGGCTCGCCGCCGGAGCATCCGCCGGCGGGGACCCGTCAGTCCCCGATGGCATGGCTCGGCCGCGAGGCCGCCCCCGGCGAGCCCCCGGCACAGGAACGCGCCGCGCCTTCCGGCGTGCCCCCCCTCGGCGTCTGGCCGCGCAAGCGGCTGCGCCTCATCGGCGGCGCCGCGCTCGCCCTCGCGGTCGCGGCGGCGCTGTGGCTGCACTTCGCCACCCGGGCCCCCGCCGGCGTGCCGCTCGCCGACCAGCACCACATTCCGCTCGTCAGCGTCATGGTCCCCGGCGTGCGGCCGGTGGCCACGCAGGTGATGGTGACCGGCACCATCGAGGCGCGCCACGATCTGCCGATCGGCGATGCCGGACAGGCCGGCCGCATCGATGCGGTGTACGTGCAGGTCGGCGACCATGTCAGAAAGGGCCAGGTGCTCGCGCAGCTCGATGACTCGGTGCTCGCGCCGCAGGTCAGCGAGCTCGTCGCCTCCCTCTCGCGTGCGCAGGCCCAGGCGAAGCTCTCGGCGGCGGAATATCGCCGCGCGCTGGCCATCGGCCCGCAGGGAGGACTGTCCGCGCAGAACATCGAGCAGACGCAGGCCACCGCGGACATGGACGCCGCCAACGTCAAGATGGTGGCGGCGCAGCTGGCGCAGAAGCGCGCCGACCTGGCGCTGACCCGCGTCGTGGCGCCGGTGTCGGGCATCGTGCTCACCCGCAGCGCGGAAGTCGGTCAGGTCGCGAGCCCCGGCGGCCCCGCGCTCTTCACCATCGAGGACGGCGGCAAGGTCGAGCTGGTCGGTCAGGTCGCGGAGCAGGACCTGTCGGCCCTCAGGGTCGGCCAGCGCGCCTCGGTGCAACTGGTCGGCTATCCGCAGCCGTTCCCGGGCCGCATCTGGCTGCTCGGCGCCACCATCGATCCGCAGAACCGGCTCGGGCAAGTGCGCATCGCGCTCGATCCCAACTCCGCGCTGCGCCCGGGCGCCTTCGCGCACGCCACCATCCTGGTCAGCCGGGCCGAGCGGCCGGTCGTGCCGCAGACGGCCATCCAGTCGGACGGCTCGGGAACCTATGTCTACATCGTGAACGGTCGCGGCCGGGTCGTGCGGCGCAACGTGCAGGTGGGCAACGCCATCGCCTCGGGCGTGGTCGTCACCCGGGGCTTGAGCGGTCGCGAGCGCGTGGTGAGCCTCGCGGGCGGGTTCCTGCAAAGCGGCGAAGCCGTCGACGTGGCGGAGAGCAAGCACACGTGAGGAAGCTCTCCGCCTGGGCGATCCGGCACCCGCTGCCGCCCATCGTGATCTTCACCGTGCTGCTGCTCGTCGGCGCGGTCGCATTCATACGGCTGCCGGTCACGCTCAACCCGCACATCTCCTACCCCATCGTGTCGGTGACGGTCAGCCAGCCGGGCGCCGCGCCCGAGGAAGTCCAGACGCAGATCGTGCGGCGCGTCGAGGCGGCCGTGGCCGGGATCGGCAACATCCGCCACATCTTCTCCACGGCGTACGAGGGGGGCGAGGAGACCGACGTCCAGTTCCAGATCGGCACGCCGATCGATCGCGCGGTGGAGGAAGTGCGGGACTCGGTCTCCCAGGTGCGCCCCGATCTGCCGGCCGACATCATGCCTCCCGTGATCCGGCGGGTGAACGTCTCGGGCGGACCGATCGGGTATTACGCCGTGAGCTCGACCACCATGAGCGCGCGACAGCTCTCCTGGTTCGTCGATGACACCGTCACCAAGACGCTGTTGACCATCCCGGGCGTCGCGCAGGTATCCCGCTACGGCGGCGTGGACCGGGAGATCCGCGTGGAGCTCGACCCGGCGCGCATGCAGGCGCTCGGCATCACCGCCTCGCAGGTGAACGATCAGCTCGACAACCTCAACGTCGACCTGCCCGGAGGTCGGGCGGACCTCGGCGACGGCGAGCAGACCATCCGGGTGCTCGGCGGCGCCCACACCGCGCAGCAGCTCTCGCAGACCCAGATCGTGCTGCCCGGAGGCCGCTTCGCGCGGCTCGGCGACATCGCCACCGTGCGCGACGGGGCCGCCGAGGTGCGCGACATCGAGCTCTACGACGGCCAGCCGGCCATCTCCTTTGCCGTCTCGCGCGCGCGCGGCTCATCGGACGTGTCCGTGCTGCGCGGCGTGCAGGCCGAGCTCGCGAACATCCGCAAGGAGAATCCCCGCGTCCGGATCAACCGGACCTTCACCTCCGTCACCTACACCGAGCAGGAATATCACTCGGCGATCACCGCGCTGATCGAGGGCTCGATCCTCGCGGTGCTGGTGGTGTGGCTGTTCCTGCGCGATACGCGCGCGACGCTCGTGTCCGCGCTCGCCATCCCGCTGTCGGCCATTCCCACCTTCGCATTCATGAAGTGGATGGGATTCACGCTCAACTTCATCAGCCTGCTGGCGCTGTCGCTGGTCACGGGCGTGCTGGTGGACGACGCCATCGTCGAGATCGAGAACATCGTGCGCCACAAGCGCATGGGCAAGAGCGCGCTGCAGGCCTCGCTGGATGCCGCCGACCAGATCGCGCTCGCGGTGGTGGCGACCTCCTGCACCATCATCGCGGTGTTCGTGCCGGTGAGCTTCATGGGAGGCATCATCGGGCAGTACTTCATCCAGTTCGGACTGACGGTGGCCTCGGCGGTGTTCTTCTCGCTCATGGTGGCGCGCCTGCTGACGCCGGTGATCGCCGCCTACACGCTGAAGTCCGATCCGCTGCCCGAGCTCCGCGACGGGCCGATCATGGCCTGGTACCTGAAGGTGCTGCACTGGTGCGCGGTGCACCGCTGGAAGACCATCCTGTTCGGCGTGTTGTTTTTCGCCGCTTCCGTGGTCGGGCTCGCGCTCATTCCCAAGACCTTCATAGCGCAGTCGGACGAGAGCAACGCGGCGCTGCACATCGAGCTGCCCCCCGGCGTGCAGCTCGCCGACACCGCGAAGGTCGCGAAGCGGGTCTACGGAATCCTCGCCCGCGCCCCGGAGGTGACCGGCATCTACGAGTCGATCGGCGGCGGCGGCAGCGATGTGCGCGATGCGAACTTCTACATCACGCTGGTCCCGCCCGACCGGCGCAAGCTGAGCCAGCAGCAGTGGCAGGACAGGATGATCCGGCGGCTGCGCACCATTCCCGATGCGCGCATCTATTTCCAGAACTTCAACGGCGGCAGCGACGGCCACGACATCACCATCGACCTCACCGGGGACAACCTCGCGCTGCTCGAGCGCACCGCGCGCAAGGTGATGGGGCAGATGGCAGGGCTGCACGACCTGCGCGGCGTCAGCTCCGAGGACGGCCTGCCGCGGCCGGAGATCCGCATCACGCCGCGCTTCGACCTCGCGGCCCAACTCGGGGTCACGGTGGCGGACATCAGCCAGACCATCCGCATCGCCACCATGGGCGATCTGATGCAGAACGACGCCAAGTTCACCCTGCCGAACCGTCAGATCCCGATCCTCGTCAGCCTGAGGCGCTCGGCGCGCGGCGATCTCGCGACGCTCGAGAACCTGCCCGTGCCGACCTCCGGCGCCGGCTCCGTGCCGCTCAAATCGGTCGCCGATTTCAGCTTCGGCGAGGGACCGACCTCGATCCACAGCCGTGACCAGCATCTGCGCATCGCGATCGATGCCGATCTGAACGGCGTGCAGCTCGGGGAGGCGATGAAGGAGATTCACGCCCTGCCGGCGCTCGAGCATCTGCCCCCCGGCGTGCGCCTGGTGCAGACCGGCAACGCACGGCTGATGAAGGAGCTGTTCACCGACTTCGTCATCGCCATGGGCACGGGCATCCTCATGGTGTTCGCGGTGCTGGTGCTGCTGTTCGCGCGGGTGCTGCAGCCGCTCACCATCCTGTCCTCCCTGCCGCTCTCCCTCGGCGGGGCGGTGGCGGCGCTGTGGCTCACCGACAATCCGCTCTCCCTCGGGGTGATGATCGGATTCCTGATGCTCATGGGCATCGTCGCGAAGAACTCCATCCTGCTCGTCGACTTCGCGATCGAGGAGATGCGCGCCGGCAAGAATCGGCTCGAAGCCCTGCTCGAGGCCGGCCACAAGCGCGCCCGTCCCATCGTGATGACCACCGTGGCGATGGTGGCGGGCATGCTGCCGGTGGCGCTGGTCGTCGGCGACGCGTTTCGCGCGCCCATGGCGATCGGTGTGATCGGCGGCCTGATCACCTCCACGGGACTGACGCTGATCGTGATTCCCGCCGCCTTCACCGTGATCGATGACATCGAGCGCTGGCTCGGCCCGAGGATCGGGCGCGCGCTGCTCGCGCAGTCGCCGCCGGCCGCCGCGCCGGTCGAGGCCCGATGACCGGCGCAGGGCGAGGCGCGGCAACCGGCGGTGTGATCGGTGCCGCGCCCCTCAGGGGCGCACGCCGTAGTGGGCGAACAGGTCACCGATGTCGTACGAGAGTTCCGTCGCCTCGCGGATGTCGGCGCGCCCGCGCCGGGTCTTCCCCTCCCTCAGCTCGCAGATGCCGCGACCGTAACGGGGGAGCGGAGCGATCGAGTCGAGCTTCAACGCCGCATCGTACGCGGTGATCGCCTGCCGGCAGCGCCCGAGCCTCAGCAGCACGAACCCGCGGCTGTTCAGAACCGTGTAGTTGTCCGGCGCCTTCCGGAGCGCCGAGTCGCAGTCGGCGAGCGCTGTTTGCAGCTCGACACCGGCGGTGGCGAGCTGCCAGCAGGTGTCGGTGAAGGCGACCGCGGTCCGCAGCCGGCGCTGCGCGTCGTCGAAGTCCCGCTTCGCGAGCCGCCCGCGGCCGGATCTCTCGTAGGCGATGCCCCGCTCGACCCGCATCAGTTCGGAATCGCCGTACTTCTCGAGCGCGGACGTCAGTGTCGAGACTGCCTGCCGGTCGTGCCCAGCCGCCAGCTGCACCTCGGCGAGCATCAGGATCGCCTCTCCCGAGGCGGGGTCGAGGCTCAACGCCTTCTCGAGGTCCGCGCCCCGCCCCGCCAGGTCGCTCCAGGGACGGTAACTGGCGAGCGCCAGATAGGTCGGGGCGGTCGGTGACAACGCGATGGCGTGAGCGAATGCCGCCCGCGCCGGCGCGCGCCGGTGCAGCGCGGTGTCGATCGCGCCGGCCATCAGGTAGGCGTAAGGGTTGCTGCGATCGGCGGCGACCACGCGCTGCGCCTGTCGCAGCGCCTCGGCGTCCCGGCCCTGCTGATGGAGGAGCGACGCCCGCATGCCG
>JAKAZP010000471.1 GCA_021815905.1 Pseudomonadota bacterium
CACCTGCACGCCGGGCGCGCGGCGGAGGCACTGCCGCACTTCCTGCGCGCCGCGCGGTTTGCGCCGAAGGTGGGGTTCCATCACGAGTGCGCCGGCTACGCGCTCGAGGCGCTCGGGCGCGACGCCGAGGCGATCACGGCCTATCGCACGGCGATCGCCTGTGGAGCGGTGCCGACGGCGCACGAGCGGCTGGGGCAGCTTCTGATGGCACACGAGCACCGTCAGGAGGCGAGCGCGTGCTTCCGCAAGGCGGCGACGGATGGGGAGCCCTCGCGCCGCGCGGTGAACCTCGCGACGGCGCTGCGCCTCGAGGGCAAGGACGAGGAGGCGATCGCGACGCTCACCCGGGCCATCCAGGACGGGGGTGATACCGCGGCCAATCACAACGCGCTTGCGCAGGTTCTGCGCGAGCGCGGCGATTTCGGGGATGCGCTCGAGCACCTGGAGGCCGCCACGGAGGGCACGCCGGCCGAGGCGGCCGCCGCCTATCACGCCATCGCCCATTCCAAGCGGGTCACCGAGGCGGATCGCTCCCTGATCGCGCCCCTGAAGGCGCTGCTCGATTATCGGGCGATCCCGCGAGCCGCGCGTGCCGCCGCCGAGTTTGCGCTCGGCAAGATCCACAATGACCTGGGGGAATACGAGGCGGCCATGCGTCATTACGACGCCGGCAACCGTCTCATGGCTCAGAGCCGCCCGTTCGACCGCTCGCAGTTCGGCGCCAGCGTGAGCCGGGTCATTGCGAGCACCGGCGCGGAGTTCTTCGCCGAGCACGGCGGCGCAGGGGATCCTTCCGAGCGGCCGGTACTCATCGTCGGCATGCCGCGCTCGGGCACGACGCTCGTCGAGCAGATTCTCTCGAGTCACCGATCCGTCGCGGGAAGCGGAGAGCTCACGTTCTGGAGCACCGCCGCCCGGGAATTCGGGCAGTTGACCGATGATGCCTCGATCCGGGCATGGCTCCCGAAGGCCGGCGCGCGATACGCCGGGGAGCTCGGGCGTTCGGGACCCGACGCGCTGCGCGTGACCGACAAGACGCCCGGGAATTTCCTCTTTCTCGGCCTCTATCACCTCGCTCTGCCGCGTGCCCGGATCGTCCATTGCCGCCGCAATCCGCTCGACACCTGTCTTTCGAACTATTTCAACCTGTATCTCGCGCCCATGTCGTACACCTACGCCAAGGGCGATCTCGCGTTCTATTACCGCGCGTACCGGCGGATGATGGCGCACTGGCGCGAGGCGCTGCCGAAGGAGACGCTGCTCGAGATCGATTACGAGGCTCTGGTCTCGGATCCGGAGCCGAACATCCGCCGCATGATCGAGTTCCTCGGGCTCGACTGGGACCCGGCGTGCCTGAAGCCCGAGGAGAACCGCCGCGTCGTGCGCACCGCGAGTGTGTGGCAGGTGCGGCAGAAAACCTATCGGGACTCGGTCGAGCGCTGGCGCCCCTACGAGCCCTGGCTCGGCGAGCTCGCCTCGCTCCTCGATGAGAGCGAGGGCGAGGGTCCGGTGCACCCGCAGTCGGACAATGCCGCGATCCCGCGCGCCCGCAACCTTGCGGAGGCCGGGAGGATCGACGAGGCCATCGCTGCGCTGCAGGAGGCGCTGCGCGCCGATCTGCGCGATCCCGTCATGTTCTGCGAGCTCGGCCTGCTCTTCCTGCGCGCGGGGCGCGCGCAGGAGGCCTGCGAGGCGTTCTGGCGCGCGGTCGGGCTCGATCCCAACTTCGCCGCGGCGCACTACAACCTCGGCGCCGCGCTCGAGCAGGCGGGGGATCCCGCGGGGGCCCTCCGGAGCCTGCGTCGCGCGATCGCGCTCGATCCGAAGCTCGGGGCGGCCCACAGCCGGCTCGGCAATCTTCTGCAGGCGCAGGGCAAGGAGGCCGAGGCGCGCGAGTGCTTCGAGCGGGCCCGCGAGCGGCTCGAGGCGCCGGTCGACCAGGAGCTCGAGGCGGCGAAGCTCCTGCGCATGGAGGGGCAGACCGCGCAGGCGGAGGCGAAGCTCGGGCGGGTGCTCGCGCTCGCACCCGGCAACAGTCTCGCGCACGCGATGCTCGGGGATCTCGCGGGCGAGGCCGGACGGTTCGATGAGGCGATCGCGCACCTGCGCCGCGCGTTCGAGCTCGACCCCGCGCGGGTGAGCGCGCTCTACAACATCTCGAACCTGCGCAAGGTGACCGTCCGGGACCTGGAATTCGTGGCGGAGATGGAGACGCTGCTCGCCGACCGGCGGCGCACGGCGCTCGACCGGGCGCTCCTGAACTTCGCCCTCGGCAAGGCCTACGACGATCTCGGGGACGAGGCGAAGGCGATGGCTCACTTCGATGCCGGCAACGCCCGTGAGCGCGCGCGCCTCGGCCCGTTCGACCGCGACGCGTTCAGCGCGCGCATCGATGCCCTCATCGCCGCTCCCGTGCCCGCGCCGGCCGCCGATGGCGAGGGGGAGCGCGCGCTCTTCATCGTCGGCATGCCGCGCTCGGGCACGACGCTCATCGAGCAGATCCTCTCGGCCCATCCCGACATCGGCGCGGGCGGTGAGCTCACCTTCTGGGTC
>JAKAZP010000472.1 GCA_021815905.1 Pseudomonadota bacterium
GCCGCCCGCGGTGAAGACGCGCACCCTCGCCGGGCTCATCCGCTTCGATGATGAGCATCCGCGCGAGATGACCTGGTTCGGGCAGAGCCTGTTCCTTCAGGCCGAGCGCACCCGGGGGCTGAAGAATCCCGCCTATCTCGAGGCGCGCGCGACCAATCTGCGCCTGGCCGGACCCGAGGGCATCGACCGGCTGTTGACGGAGCACCGGGTCATCGCGCTCGTCTCTCCCACCCAGGGTCCGGCGTGGACGATCGACCTGGTCAACGGCGACACGGGCGCGGGAGCCGGCGACAGCAGCCTGCCGGCGATCGCGGGCTATCCCTACATCACGGTGCCCATGGGGGAAGTGCATGGCCTGCCGGTGGGGCTGTCGTTCATCGGGCCGAAGTGGTCGGAGGCGAGACTCTTAGGTTTAGCCTATGCCTTCGAGCACGCGACGCATGACTGGCGGCCGCCGACCTTCGCCCGCGACGTGCTGCACCCGAAACCGCCGGTCGAGTGCTCGCTGAAGTAGCTGACGCCCTCACCTACTGCGTCCACTCCCGCCGCGGACCGCCGAACCGGTCGACCGACTCGAGCATCCGGGCCACCAGCGTGCGCTCGGTGGCCGTGAGCTCCGGGCGCCAGATGTCGAACAGCAGCACCACGCGCAGCTCCGGGCTTCGGTTCCACGCCTCGTGCTCGATCGTGTCGTCGAAGACGGCGAGCTCGCCCTCGCGCCAGGGCCGGGTCTCGTTGCCGACCCTGAGCGTGCATCCGGGCGGCACGATCAGCGGCAGGTGGCCGATCAGCCGGGTGTTCACGAATCCGTGGTGCGGCGGAATGTGCGCACCGGGACGCAGGAGCGAGAAGAGCACGGTCGGCGTGCGGCCCCGGATGCGGCAGAGCGGCAGATTCTCGAGCGCCTTCAGCGTGCGCGGACAGAGCGCCGCGACGGCCGCGACCTCCTCGCCGCTTCGGATCAGGTGGCAGGCGCTCCAGAGCGGATCGTTGAGGAGGCCGTTGGTGTTGAACACGGGGCGGTCCGACTCCGGTTGCATGTAGGGAGCGAACCGGTCGCCCCGCGCGAGCAGCGCCTCGAGCTCGGCGCGGATGGCCGGAGTCTCGCGCTCGAGCGCCTCCGCCCAGGGAAACTCCTGGCGCTCGTAGAACTCGATCTGCGGCAGCTCGGGAAAGTAGAACACCTGCGGCTGCTGGAGGTAGACCTGCCGGCGCCCGAGCATGAGGTCGAGCGCGCGCGCGAATCGCCGGCCACCCGGCTCCTCGAGGCCGCACCGCTCGAGATCCGAAAGCAGATGCGCCTCGAACCGGCGCGCATTGCCCTCGATCGCCCGGCCCACACGCTCGACCTCGGCGCGCCACTCGGAGCTCAGTGCCGGCATCGTGCCGGCGATCTTGACGGCCGCCCGGTAGAACGAGCTCGCGGCGCGGGCATCGTCGCGCGCCATGTAGAGATCGCCTTTGCGGATGAGCGCCGGCAGGTGCCTCGGCTCGCGCTCGAGCGCCCGCTCGAGGGCCGCCTCCTCGGCCTCGGCCGCGCCGAGGCGGGCGTGGACGATCGAGAGCACGAACCAGGCATCGGCGGCCGCCCCCGGTTGCGAGGTCGCGCGCTCGAGCAGCGTCCGGGCCGCACCGGGGTCCCCCGCACGCAGGGCCTCGAGAGCGGCGCCCGTCAGAGACGCGGAATCGGTCGGGCCGGCAGTCATGGCATCATTCGCACGATACCGCCATGTTCGAGGACTCGTGATTTCCGCGCAAGACATCGCAGCGAGCCCGGCCTGGCTGCCCCTCGAGGCCCGGGACTCGGGGAGCCTGCGCCTGGTGCGGCTCGATGAGAGCGGCTACCGGGCGGCGAGCTTCCTCGACCTGCGGATTCTCCCATCGAGCGCCGAGCAGGCGCTTTGCCCGGCCTCGATCGTCGGCGATGCCGCCGCCCTGCTCGAGCCCGGAGCGCACTACCTCCTCCACATCGGCCACGTGGGCTCGACGCTCCTCTCCCGGCTGCTCGGCGAGCACGCGGGGTTCTTCACGGTGCGCGAGCCCGCGATGCTTCGGGCCCTCGCCACCGAGTCTTCCCGATCTTTCGGCGGGCTCCATCTGCATCAGGTGCTGAGCCTGCTTGCGCGCTCCTGGCGGCCCGATCAGCGCGCGCTCGTCAAGGCGACGAGCTTCGTCGGCGAGCTCGCCGAGCCGATCCTCGAAGCCGATGCGCGCGCGGCGGCCCTCCTCATGTTCTCTCCGGCCCTCACCTATCTGCGCTGCATCCTCGGCGGCCCGAACTCGCGCCACGAGTCCCGGGCGCTCGCCGGATCGCGTCTGGCCCGGCTGCGGCGGCGGCTGGGTTCCGAATCGGAGCCGCTCGAGCCCCGATCCGAGGGCGAGTGGATTGCGATGAGCTGGCTCTGCGAGATGACGGCGCTGCGCCAGGCCGCGGACCGCTTTGGCCCGCGAGTGCTCTGGGTCGACTTCGATGCGTTCCTGTCGGCGGCCGCGGCGGGCCTCGCCTTGATCAACGCCCTGGGCAACCTGGCC
>JAKAZP010000473.1 GCA_021815905.1 Pseudomonadota bacterium
GCGGGCAAGCTCGATCGGGCGTTGTACGTCGAGCGTGGCACCCAGACGGAGGAACGGATTGCGCCGCTTGCGGAGGTCGCCGCCGACTGCGCGCCGTACTTTTCCCTGATCATCGTTCCAGGCCGACGGGGCCGCCGCTGATGCCGAAGCTCTTCGTCGTGGGAATCGGCCCCGGAGCGGAGCACATGCAGACGCCGCAGGCGGCTCATGCGCTCGAAGCCGCGGACGACCTCGTGGGATACGGGCTCTATCTCGATCGCCTGCCCGTGCGTCCTCACCAGAGGCGTCATGTCTCCGACAATCGTGAAGAGCTGGCCCGCGCGCGCCATGCGCTCGAGCTGGCCTCCCTCGGCCGCGTGGTCGCCGTCGTGTCCGGCGGCGATGCGGGGGTATTCGCGATGGCGAGCGCGGTGTTCGAGGCGATCGAGTCGGGCGCGCCGTCCTGGAGGTCTCTCGATGTCGAGGTGGTGCCGGGCGTCTCCGCGATGTTCGCGGTCGCTGCGCGGCTCGGCGCGCCGCTCGGCAATGACTTCTGCGCACTGTCCTTGTCCGACAATCTCAAGCCGTGGAAAGTGGTGCAGCGCCGGCTGACCGCCGCGGCGCGTGCCGGATTCGTGATCGCCCTCTACAACCCACGCTCCCGTGCGCGCCCCTGGCAGCTCCATGCCGCATTCACTGTCCTGCGCGGCATTCTGCCGGGCCACACGCCTGTGGTCTTTGCCGAGTGCGTGAGCCGGGCGGAGGAGCGGATCGAGGTGGTCGATCTCGCGCATGCCGATGCAGAGCGGGCGAACATGCGCACGCTGGTGTTGATCGGCGCACCCACGACGCGGCGCATAGAGCGCGGTGGCGGCGCCTCCTGGCTCTATACCCCTCGTTGGATCGAGCACGAGGCAGGCGCCGAGGAAGACTCGGCGAGGAGCGCCTGAACATGCTGCAGCATTTCGGCGGCCGTGGGGAAAACGTGAGCGTCAATGCCGGTCAGCGACGGCATGGGCGGTCGAGACACCATGATGACTGGTACACCGCAGGCGCGCGCGGCGTGCAGCTTGGCTTCGGTGGCGCTGCCGCCGGAATCCTTGGTCACGATGAGCTCGATCCGGTGACGGAGCAGCAGCTCGCGCTCGCCGCTCTCCCGAAACGGACCGCGCGCGGTGATCAACTCGGCACGCGCGGGGAGCTGCGCGGGCGGGGGCGGATCGACGCTGCGAATCAGGTAGGTATGCTGCGGCTGTGCCGTGAATGGCGCCAGCTCCTTGCGGCCGATGGTCAGCCACACGCGCCGCGGCGCAGGACCCAGGGCGGCGGCGGCGGCGGTCATGTCGGCCACGCGAATCCAATGGTCACCGGGTCTTGCGGTCCAGCCTGGCCGCTCGAGAAGCAGCAGCGGACAGGAAAGCCTTCTTGCGGCCTCGAGCGCGTGACGGCGCATCTGCGCGGCGAAGGGATGAAGCGCGCAGATGAGCAGGCCAATGTCCTCGCGCTCCAGGTAGTCGACGAGGCCGTCGACGCCGCCAAAGCCGCCGCTGCGCCAGCGGGTCGGCGGCAGCCGCGGCGAGCGTGTCGCGCCCGCCAGCGACAGAGTGGGCTCACACGCCCTGCGCGCGGCCAACGCCTCGGCCAACTCGAGCGATTCGGCGGTGCCTCCCAGGATGAGGACTCGAACGGGATTCAAGGCAGGGGCCTCTCGGAGTACGGTCGATGAGCGGGTCGCCGACCCGACATCGCTGGCTCGCCATTCTGGGCGTCGGCGAGGAGGGCGTCGAGGGCTTGAGCGCCCGCGCCCGGACGGTACTCTCGCGGGCCGATTGGGTCATCGGTGGCGAGCGGCATCTGGCTCTGCTGGGTGCATGGATTCCCTGCCAGCGGACACCCTGGCCGAGCCCGCTGCGGGACGCGGCGGAACTGATTCGCCCCCGGCGCGGGCAGTCGGTCGTCGTTCTGGCTTCGGGGGACCCGTTCCACTACGGCGTGGGCTCCCAGCTGGCGGGCGCCTTCCCGGCGGATGAGATGTTGTGCATTCCGGCCCCATCCGCATTCTCCCTCGCCTGTGCGCGGCTGGGATGGACGCGCCAGGAAATCAAGACCCTGTCGCTGTGCGGACGTCCCATCTCCTCCCTGCTGCGCGCTCTACACCCGGGCCAACGGATCATGGCCTTGTCGGCCGATGCGACGACACCCGCCGCGGTCGCGAGTTGTCTTCGCGAGCACGGCTTCGGGCGCTCCCGGCTGCATGTGCTCGAGTGCATGGGCGGCCCGCGCGAGCGCATCCTCGAAGGGCGCGCCAACGACTTCGCGGGTGAGGACATCCAGCCGCTCAACGTGGTGGCGATCGAAGTGCATGCGGACCCCGGCGCCAGGATCATTCCGCTCGCCTGTGGCCTGGACGATGCGCTCTTCGAGCACGACGGTCAGATCACCAAGCGCGAGATTCGCGCGCTGACGCTGTCGGCGCTCGCGCCGCGCGCCGGAGAGCTTCTCTGGGACGTCGGCTGCGGCAGCGGCTCGGTCTCCATCGAG
>JAKAZP010000474.1 GCA_021815905.1 Pseudomonadota bacterium
GACTACGGCGTCGCGGGGGCGGCTGCCGCCATCACCGGGCGCCGGGGCTTGATCTGCGCGAGCGCGCAGATGGCGCGATAGTCGTAGCGCTGCAGCCCCCGCCTCCCCGAGCGCAGGGCGCCCACCATGGCCGCGGCCGTCGTTTTCACCGGGATCCCCCGGCGCGCGGTGCGCGGCCCGACCAGCAGCGGATTGACGAGCGGCATCAGCGCGCGGCGCATCACCTCCCCGGGAGGCGCTTCGACCGGCCAGCCGAGAATGAGCGCCGGCTGCAGGATGTCGAGGGAAGGGAAGCCGAGCGCGCCGAGGGACTGCTCCAGCAGCCCTTTGGCGCGCAGGTAATCCGTCTTCGAGAGCGGATCGGCGCCCGCCGCGGACAGCACGATGAAACGCCGGGCCCCGGCGGCGCGCGCCGCGCGCGCGAACGCCAGCGTGTAGCCGACGTCGACCCGCTCGAGGCTCTCGCGAGCGTCACGCTCGGCGGCGCGAGCGCCGAGACAGCACAGCGCCACCTGACAGCGCAACCCGAGGAGCTGGCGCTCGAGATGCTCGAATTGCACGATGCGATTGGCGAGCCGCGGATGCTCACGCCCGAGCGGACGACGGGTCACGGCGAAGACGCGAGCGACGTCGGGCGCATCGAGCAGCGCCTCGAGCGCCCTTGCGCCCGCAAAGCCGCTCGCCCCGGCGAGCAGCGCGACGACGGGGTCGGACTCGGCCATCGACGGGAGCTTAGGAGGGAGCGGCTTCCCCGACAACCGGCGGCGACGGCGGCGTGAGATCGCTCACGGCCGGCGCCGCGGGAGTGTGACCCGCATCAGATCGGCTCCGAGCAGCTCACCGTGATCGTCATGTTGCGATCACCCGGCAGCACGGTGAACTCGCGGCGCACGTCGCGATAGCCCTCACGGGTGCCGATGATGGTGTAGGTGCCGGGCATCAGTCGAATCTCGCGCCGTGCGAACGCGCCGAACACCCCGATGCTCGGGATGGCCACCTGGGTGGCGTCGTCGGAGACCAGGTTGAGCGGCACCGCGTGGCTGAACTGCGGCAGCAGACGCGTGAGGCGCTCGATCTGCGACTGCAGCACCGGCCCCGAAGGGTTCTGCATGCGGGCGTTCTGCAGCAGGGTCATCGCCTGCACGCGCACGAGCGGCAGCGCAAGCCGGCTGGGATGCTCGATCATCTGCGCCAGCTCGCTCCCGAGGCGCGCCCGCGCCGCGGCACGGGCCACGCCCCGTCGCGCGAAGGCGAGCGAGGGATTTTCGCCGAGCGCCAAGCGGTAGACCTCGAGCGCCTGGTTCCAGTGCTCCTGCTGCTCGAGCCGCGCCGCCTCCTGGCGCAGCGTCGCGACGCGCCCCGCCTGCATCGCGGCCCTCGCTCGGGCGAGTCCGGCCGTCGCTTCGCTCCCCCTGGAGCGGTAGGTGAGCGCCTGTTGGAAATCGGACCGGGCCTCGTCGAGCCTGCCCGCCCCGAGCGCCGCGTAACCCGCGCCCACCGCCCGCGCGTAATTGTCGTTCCCGAAGGCCGCATTCGCGCGGGCGAGCCCGGCTTTCGCCACCGTGTTGCGCGGATCGAGGGCGAGCGCCTGGCTGAAGTCCTGAGCGGCACGCGAGTAATTGCCGGCGAGCTCCGCGCGATGCGCGTCGGCGAGCAGCGGCAGCACTCCCGGCAGCAGCCGCGCGCGGCGCGCTCCGTCGATGGCGCGCCGGCTCCCGGGCTCGATGCGATGGGCGAGCGCGAATGCCTGGGCCGCGCGGCGCTGATGGCCGGCGGACATCGCCCGGTTGCCGCGTGCGAGCTCCGCGGCGAAAGCGCCGGCGGATCTGGCCTCGACGCGCGCCAGCAGGCGCCTGGCCCGCTCGAGCTGCTGGTGCGCGAGGGCGATGCCGCCCGCCTTCTCCGCTCCGCTCGCCTCGGCGGCAGCGAGCCGCGCCGCCGAGAAATCCGCGCCGTCCCAGATCGCCGCGCCCCGCGAGTTGAGCGCCGCGAACTGTTGGTTGAATGCCGCCCGCGCGGCATCGAGGCGCGCGAGCTGCGCCGCATCCGCCGGTGTGGCCGCGGGCTTCGGCTCCGCGCGAGCGGGGGTGGGGGCGGGTGCGCTCGCCGTTGCACGCTGCAGCGGCGCCGGAGCGAGTCTGGCCATCACCGTCTGCAGCCTGCCGAGATCCTCGCGCGGCAGGAGAAAGAGCGCCGCGGCGGCGGCCGCGCAGATGAGCGCGGCTCCCACCAGCAGTCCGGAGATCAGATACGGCCAGCGGCGCGGCCGGGATCCCGCGGCTCGCGGGCGCGCGGGCGGCGCGGCTCGCGGGGGCCGAGCCGAAATCCGCAGAGCGTCGTGCTCGAACGCGAGGTCGACGGGCTCGGTGACCGCCATGCGCTCCCCGCGAGCGATCACGGGCGCCGACGGAGTCGCCTCGGCGACCGGGCTCGGCTGCGGGGACGCGGCGGATGGCGTCGAGGCGGATGGCATCGAGGCGGGTGGCGTCGAGGCGGATGGCGTCGAGGCGGATGG
>JAKAZP010000027.1 GCA_021815905.1 Pseudomonadota bacterium
CGATCTCCGCTGTACCGCATCGATGCCGGCAAGCAGGTGTACTACGCCCTCGACGATGCCGAGCGCGACCAGCTGCTGAAGCGCATCGAGAAGGAAAGCCCGCGAGCCAGGCCGACGGTCACCCGCTTCAAGGGCTTGGGCGAGATGAATCCGATACAGCTGCGCGAGACGACCATCGACCCGCGCACCCGCCGGCTCGTGCAGCTCACGATCGAGGGCAAGGACAACACCGACCAGCTGATGGACATGCTGCTCGCGAAGAAGCGCGCCGCCGACCGGCGCGAGTGGCTGGAGAAGAAGGGCAATCTCGCCGACGTACAGGTGTAGAAACGCGCAAATGGAAGAGCAGGAACTGAACTTCGAAGGCGTCGAGCGCCAGGCGATGCGCACCTTCACCGAGAAGGCGTACCTCGACTACTCGATGTACGTGATCCTCGATCGCGCGCTGCCGGCGCTCGGCGACGGGCTGAAGCCCGTGCAGCGGCGCATCATCTACGCGATGAGCGAGCTCGGCCTCTCGGCCGCCTCCAAGCACAAGAAGTCCGCGCGCACCGTGGGCGACGTCATCGGCAAGTTTCATCCGCACGGAGACAGCGCCTGCTACGAGGCCATGGTGCTCATGGCCCAGCCGTTCGCCTACCGCTACCCGATCGTCGATGGCCAGGGCAACTGGGGCTCGCAGGACGATCCGAAGTCCTTCGCCGCGATGCGCTACACCGAGGCGAAGCTCACGCGCTACGCCGACGTGCTGCTCGGTGAGCTGGCGCACGGCACCGTCGACTGGACGCAGAACTTCGACGGCACCCTCGAGGAGCCGGTGATGCTGCCGGCGCGGCTGCCCAACCTGCTGCTGAACGGCACCTCGGGAATCGCCGTCGGCATGGCGACCGACATCCCGCCGCACAACTTGAGGGAGGTCGCCGCCGCCTGCATTCATCTGCTGGAGGATCCGGAGGCGACGACCGCCGCGCTCATGAAGCACGTCAGGGGGCCCGACCTGCCGACGGGGGCGGAGATCGTCTCGCCCCGCGCCGATCTCAAGGCGTTCTACGAGACCGGCATCGGCTCGTTCAAGGCGCGCGCCACCTACGAGATCGAGGACGGCAATGTCGTCATCACGGCGTTCCCGTATCAGGTCTCGCCCACGCGCGTGCAGGAGCAGATCGCCGAGCAGATGCGCACCAGGAAGCTGCCGATGGTGGAGGATCTGCGCGACGAATCCGATCACGAGCATCCGGTGCGCCTCGTGATCGTGCCGCGCTCGAACCGCATCGATCTGGTCGAGGTGATGAACCACCTGTTCGCGACCACCGATCTCGAGCGCAACTACCGCGTCAACCTCAACATCATCGGCCTCGACGGCCGGCCGCGCGTGCTCGGGTTGAAGGCGATTCTCGGCGACTGGCTCGAGTTCCGCATCGCCACCGTCGTCCGCCGGCTCGAGCACCGCCTCGAGCGCGTCAGCCGCCGGCTGCACATCCTCGAGGGATTGCTCGTCGTCTATCTGAATCTCGACGAGGTGATCCGCATCATCCGCCGCGAGGACGAGCCGAAGCCGGTGCTGATGAAGCGCTTCGAGCTCTCCGAAGAGCAGGCCGAGGAGATTCTCAACACCCGCCTGCGCCATCTCGCGAAGCTCGAGGAGATGAAGATCCGCGAGGAGCAGAAGTCGCTCGCCGCCGAGCGTGCGCAGATGCAGGCGCTCCTTTCGAGCAAGGCCAGACTGAGGCGCCTGGTCGCCGCCGAGATCCGCGAGGACGCCGACAAGCACGGCGACGAGCGACGAACCCGCATCATCGAGCGCGAGGCCGCCCAGGCGATCGATGAGACCGCGCTCATCCCGAACGAGCCGGTGACCGTCGTGCTCTCGACCGGCGGCTGGGCGCGCGCGGCCAAGGGTCACGAGATCGATCCGCGCACTCTCTCCTACAAGACCGGCGATGCGTTCCAGTCGCTGGCGCGCGGCCGCAGCCTGCAACCGGCCGTGTTCATCGACAGCACGGGCCGCACGTACTGCCTGCCGGCGCATTCGCTCCCCTCGGCCCGCGGCCAGGGCGAGCCGCTCTCGGGGCGGCTGAATCCGCCGGATGGCGCCAAGTTCGCGGGCGTCATGATGGGCGAGCCGGAGGACCTCTGGCTGCTCGCGAGCGATGCGGGCTACGGCTTCACCGTGCGCCTGAAGGAGCTGATCACCGACCGGCGCGCGGGCAAGACGGTGCTCAACGTGCCCGAGCGCTCGCTGGTGCTGCCGCCGGCGCTCGTGCCGAGCCCCGATGCGCTGGTCGTGGTGGTGAGCGGCGAGGGCAAGCTGCTCGCCTTCCCGGTGAGCGAGGTGCCGCAGATGCCGCGCGGCAAGGGCGTGAAGCTCTACGACATCCCGGGCAGGAAGGCCAAAGCGCGCGAGCAGATGCTGACCGGCATCGCGGTCGTGCCGCCGAAGGGCTCGCTCCTGCTCTGGTCCGAGGACAAGCAGAAGACGATGGCGTGGGCGGATCTGAAGCCCTATCGCGGCGCGCGCGCGCAGCGCGGGGTGGTGCTGCCGCGCGGCTGGCCTCGCCGGATCGAGCGGCTCGAGGCGCCGGCGCCCGAGGGCGGCTAGGCGGCGCCGCTGCGTCTGCGGCGTGCGCTACCCGTCGCCTCGTCGTCGGCGCGCAGGACCACCTGCTCCGGGGCGTTGACGAAGAAGCCCTGGATGTACTGCACGCCGAGCTGCCAGAGCACCGCCATGGTGTTGGCGTCCTCGACCCGCTCGGCGATGGTCTGGATGCGGCGCTTGCTCGCGGCCTCGACCAGGCCGCGTACGCGCTGCTGGATCTGACTCTCCCGGGCGAGCACCTGGACCAGCGCGCCGTCGATCTTCACGAAGTCGAGCGGCACGGACTCGATGAGCGCGTGCGGATCGCGCCCGGAGCCGAAGCTCTCGAGCGCGAAGCGGAAGCCCCTCTGGCGCAGACCTTGCGCGAGCACTCTCACCTGCGGGTAGCCCGCCGCCACCTCCTCGGTCACCTGGAAGGCGACGCGGCCCGGCTCGGCGCGACTCGAGCGGATGTGGCCGTCGAGCCACTCGAGGAAGGTCGCGTCGCGGGCGGTGTCCTTCGAGAGCCGCACGAACAGGCACCCGGGCTTGCTCTGAGCGGCGAAGGACAGCGAGGCTCCGACGACCCAGCGGTCGATGTTCTTCAGCAGATCGTTGCGCTCGGCGGCCGCCATGAACTCCGCCGGCAGCACTTCCTTGCCCTGCATGTCGATCATGCGCACCAGCACGTCGGACATCTGCGGATCCTCGCCCTGGAGGCTCGCAACCGGCTGCTGCGCCAGGCGGAAGCGGTTCTCCATCAGCGCCGCCTTGATGTGCTTCACCCACACCTTGTCGTACGACTGCACGCGGTTGTCGACGTCAGCGAGTCCGGAGATGAAGGCCTGGTTGCCGCCGCGCTTGACCGCCTTGGCGCACGCCTCGAGCGCATCCGCGATGACGGCATCGAGCGCCGGCGACGCCGGCGGCACGGAGGCGAGGCCGACGCTGCAGGTCATCGCGACCGTCTTGTCCTTGACGCGCAGCACCTGCTTGCCGGTGCCCGCGACGAGCTGCTGTCCCCAGGCCTCGACGTCGCGCTCGTTGCCGCGCTCGAGGAGCGCGAGGAACTTCACGCCGCCGAAGCGGCCGACGAGCTCGCCGCCGTGCAGCGACTCCTTGAGCGTGCGCGCGAAGCTCGTGAGCGCCTCCTCGCTCGCCGTCGCGCCGACATCGCGCTCGATGCCCGCGAACTTGTCGAGCTTGACGAGCGCCATGCAGCGCACGCCGCCGTGGCTCGGGGCGGCGAGCCGCTCGCGCAGCGCCTCCATCAGCTCCCGCCGGTGCAGGAGACCGGTCGACTGGTCCGAGCGCACGACCTCGTTGAGCTCCTCGACGAGCTTCTGCTCGTCGCGCCGCCGCGAGGGCACCACCAGGCGGATACAGGGCTCGCCGTCGTGCTGGCCGAGCGCGAGCACCATCTCGAGCGGCAGGAGCGAATGGTCCGCGAGCACCGCGTTGGCCTTGAGCGTGTGATCGTTCCAGCGCCCCTGCAGGCAGGCGGCGAGCGCGCCCTTCAGCGCCGAATGGGTCGACTCGTCGAACAGGTCCATGACCGGCTGGCCGATGAGCGTATCCCCGGGACCGAAGAGCTCCGCCCACGCCGGGTTGACGTCGATGACGATGCCCTCCTGCACCTGAATGATCGCGTCGTTCGAGCGCTGCAGCACGCTCTCGAGCTGGTTGCGGGCATCGCGCGCGGACTTGACGGTGGAGCTCAGGGCGCGCTCGAGGCGAAACGCCCGCAGCTCGCGCGCCATCACCGCGGCGAGCCGTTCGGGGCTCGCGAGCGAGACCGCATCGCGGGCGCCCGCGGCCATGGCGGCGGCGATGCGCTTCTCATCGACCGGCTCCGCCGTGACGATCACCACCGGGACGGCGGGAGCGACCAGGTTGCGCACCTCGATCACGGCTTCCAGGTCCTCCGCGGGACCTGCGACATCGATGAGCAGCTCGGGATTGATCTGGGGCAGGGCGTCGCCCAAGTCCGCGAGCGCCGGGATCCAGGTGCAGTGCACGGGGTGGCCCGCACGGCGCAGGATGCTGTTGACCGCCTCGACCGGATCGCGCGCGGAGGAAAGTACGATGAGCGGAACGGGGTTCTGCTCGGACAAGGCGTTCTCCCCAGAAGCAGGTCGGTACCGGAGCGCCGGAAAGTCTAGCATCGCCCCTCCGGGCGACCCCTTGCGTTGAGTCTCAAATCACGCGCGCGGCAAGCGCCGCCGGCCTCGCGCGGCGCCGGTTCCGTAGGTAGAAGCACGGTCCGCGCGCTCTTATGAGAAAACCGGGCTCAGGGGGACTTTGGAGGGGGCGCCGGGAAGCTCGCGCACCAGGCGGGGCACGAGATAGCCCGGCAGGCGCGCGGCGAGCGCTCCGGCCAGAGCGCGGGCGCGCGTCTCGGGAACCTCGAAGTGCGCGGAGCCCCGCACCTTGTCGAGCACGTGCAGGTAGTAGGGAAGAACGGAGGCGGCGAACAGTTTCTCCGAGAGCGTCGCCAGCACTTCCACGCTGTCATTGACGCCGGCGAGCAGCACGCTCTGGTTGAGCAGGATCGCGCCCGTCGCGCGCAGTCTCGCGCACGCCTCGAGCGCCCGCGGATCGAGCTCGGCGGGATGGTTGACGTGCAGCACGAGCACCATCGGCCGCGCGGCCGCGCGCAGCCACTCGAGCAGCCCCGCGTCCACCCGCGAGGGCAGCACCACGGGCGTGCGGGTGTGCACGCGGATGCGCTTCACGTGCGCGATCGCCTCGAGCGAGCGCGTGAGCCGCTCGAGCCGGGCGTTGCTCAAGGACAGCGGATCGCCCCCGCTCAGGATGATCTCCTCGAGCGACTCGTCGGCCGCGATCGCATCGAGCGCCTCGCGCCAACGCGGCGCATCGCCGAGTTGCCCGGCGTAGGGGAACTCCCTGCGGAAGCAGTAGCGGCAGTGGACCGCGCAGGTGGAGGTGGCGATGAGAAGCGCTCGCCGGCCGTATTTCTGCAGCAGCCCGGGAGCGCGTCCTGCGGAGCGCTCATCGAGCGGATCGGACACGTACCGCGAGTCGCCTTCGAGCTCCGCCGCCGCGGGCAGGATCTGCCGGAGCAGCGGATCGTCCGCATCGCCCCGGCGCATGCGATCGAGGAACGCGCGCGGAACCCGAAGCGCGAACGCCTCGCCCGCGCGGGCGGCGGCGGTCACCGCTTCGGCGGGAAGATCGAGAGCCGCGGCCAACTCCTGCGGAGTCGTGATCGCCTCGGCGAGCTGCTGCTGCCAGGAGCGCTGTTCGAGCTGGCGGGGGTGGACCGATGCCGTTATCATACGCGGCCCTTCAAGGCGGGGGCCGCGCATTCTGCCGCGACAGGAGCGAGAAAGAAATGGCCAGCTACACCACCAGCGAGATTCGCTCCGGGCTCAAGGTCCTGCTCGATGGCGAGCCGTACGCCGTGGTCGAAAACGAGTTCGTGAAGCCCGGCAAAGGCCAGGCTTTCAACCGCATCAAGGTGCGCAATCTGAAGACCG
This sequence comes from Pseudomonadota bacterium, assembly GCA_021815905.1. The sequence goes on from JAKAZP010000027.1 coordinate 6,076, forward strand.
GGCGGACCATCGAGCGCACGTTCAAGTCGGGCGACTCGCTCGAGGCGGCGGACGTGGTCGACACCGAGATGCAATACCTCTACCAGGACGGGGACTTCTGGCACTTCATGGTGCCGGACAACTTCGAGCAGTACACCGCCGGCAAATCCGCCGTGGGCGAGAGCGCCCAGTGGCTGAAGGACGGCACCACCTGCACCGTGACGCTCTGGAACAACGAGCCGCTGGTGGTGACGCCCCCGGCGCACGTGGAGCTGAAGATCGTCGAGACCGACCCGGGACTGCGCGGCGACACCGCGACCGGCGGTCAGAAGCCGGCCAAGGTCGAGACCGGCGCCGTGGTGCGGGTGCCGCTCTTCATCAACGAAGGCGAGGTCATCCGGATCGACACCCGCACCGGACAGTACGTCTCGCGCGCCAAGCAGTAGTTGCCCTCGGACGCAGGTTCACCCCGAATCATGCAGCGGCACGAACGTGTGACAGGCACACGGATGTGCCCCGACGCCGCAGGTGGCGGAGCCTTGGGCAAAAACCACGCTTTTTGCCCAAGGCGCGCTGGGACGGGCAGGAGCCCGGACCCGGCGCTTCATGATGACTAAAGCCGGTCACTCGCCCGAGGAGTGCGCGAGATAGATCGCCGCGAGGCGCTCCACTCCGCGCGCATCCCGGTCATCGAACCGTCCGCCCTCGGCGCTGTCCAGATCGAGCACGCCGACCAGGCGCTGCCCCGCGAGCAGCGGCACCACGACCTCCGAGCGCGAGGCCGGATCGCAGGCGATGTGCCCCGGGAAGCGGTCGACGTCGGCAACGACCAGCGTCGCGCGCCGCAGGGCCGCGGTGCCGCACACGCCCCGCCCGAGGGCGATCCGTACGCACGCCGGCTTGCCCTGAAAGGGTCCGAGCACCAGCTCCGGGCCCTGCGCGAAATAGAACCCCACCCAGCTCACCCGCGGCAGCGCCGTGAACAGCAGCGCCGAGGTGTTGGCGGCGTTGGCGATCCGGTCCCGCTCGCCCGACAGCAGCGCCTCGAGCGAGCCCGCGAGGCGCTCGTAGCCCGCGGTCTTGTCGGTGAAGTCGTATTCCTCGGATGCGAAAGTCATGTCGGTCTCCCCGTCAGGCGCGCTCGGTGGGAAAGGACAGCACCTCCTCGATGCGCTGCGCTCCGGCCGCCAGCATGAGCGTGCGATCGAACCCGAGCGCCACGCCGCAGCAATCCGGAAGCCCGGCCTCGAGCGCCGCGAGCAGCCGCCCGTCCGCGGCCGCCGCGGGCAGAGCGCGCCTGCGGCGCTCGGCGATGTCGCGCTCGAAACGCGAGCGTTGCTCGGCGGCATCCGCGAGCTCGTGAAAGCCGTTGGCGAGCTCGATGCCCTCGCAGTAGAGCTCGAATCGCTGCGCCGCGCGGGCATCGCGCGGGTCCAGGCGCGCGAGCGCGGCCTGGCTCGAGGGGTAGCCGTGCACGAAGGTGAGCGCCGCGCGCCCCAGCGCGGGACCCACGCGGATGGCCATGAGCGCATCGAGCAGCTCGTCGCGATCGGAGGAGGGAGTCGCGATCCCGGCCGCGCGCGCCGCGCGCGCGAGCGCCTCGATGGGAGCGTCGAAGGGATCGAGCCCGAGCTCACGCTCGAAGGCGCAGGCGTAGCTCAGCCGCTCCCCGCGCAGCCGCGGCGCCGACGCGCCCAGGAGCATCCGCACCAGGGCTTCGACCTCCTCCATGAGCGCCTCGAGGGAGAGCCCGAGGCGGTACCATTCGACGAGCGTGAACTCCGTGTTGTGCAGCCGACCGCGCTCGAGGGCGCGCACCACGTGACAGATCTGATAGATGTCGCCCGAGCCGGCCGCGAGGAGCCGCTTCATGGCGTATTCCGGCGAGGTATGCAGATAGAACGCCGGCGCGCGGCCGCCGGCGCCCGAGCCGAATTCCCGGGCGAGCTCGACCCGCGCCGAGTGGATGTGCACGTCCGTGACCGGCGCATTGACGAGGATCGGGGTGTCCACCTCGAGTACCCCGCGCGCGGCGAAGAACCCGCGCGTGCGCGCGAGCAGCGCCGCGCGCAGCTCGAGGCGCGCGTGCGTCGCCGTCGGCTCCCAGTCGCTCAGCGCAGCCACGCCAGCGGCTCTCCCACCCGCACGGGGCTTCCGGGTCCGAGGTGCGGCAGCCAGTCGGCGAGGCCGGGCGGCAGCAGCACGATCACGGTCGAGCCCATGTTGAAACGCCCGAGCTCCGCGCCTCGCTCGAGCCGGCCCGGCGCCCGGGAGGTGTCGACCGGCAGCTCGCGCGCTGCGGCGCCGGCGGCCGGCGTGACGTCCCCGTGCCAGACGGTGGCGATGCTGCCGACGAACAGCGCCCCGACCAGCACCAGCGCGAAGGCGAGCGGCCCCTGCTCGAAGGCGCACACGACGCGCTCATTGCGCGCGAACAGGCCCGGCACCGCCGCGGCGGTGACGGCATTGACGCTGAAGAGCCGGCCGGGAATGTGCCAGGCGGCGCGCAGGGTGGCGGCCGCCGGCATGTGGATCCGGTGGTAGTTGAAGGGAGCGAGATAGAGCGTCGCGAAGGCGCCGCCCTGGAGGCGCTGCACCCAGGGAGCGCGGGCTCCGAGCAGCGCATCGAGCGTGTACTCGTGCCCCTTGGCCTGCACGATTCTCGAGCCCGCGAGGGTTCCGATCCGGCTCACCACGCCGTCGACCGGCGAGACGAGCGCGCGCGGGTCGGGCTCGCAGGGGCGCGAGCCCGGCCGCAGGCTCCGGGTGAAGAAGGTGTTGAAACTCGGATAGGCGAACGGATCGGTCTCGGCCGCATCGCCCATCTCGGGCCGGAAGTGGCGCACGAACGCGCCGATCAGGGCGTTCTTGAGCGGGCGCACGCGGCTGCGCGCGAGGCGATGGACCTGACGGGAGAGCAAGTGCTGCGGCAGCAGGTGCTGCAACGCGACGAACGCGCGCGCGCCGAGCTTGCGGGAGTCCGCCTCGCCGCTCATGCGCGCAGCGTCGGATCAGGCCGCGGCACGCAACCGCGGCGCCGCGCGGCGCAGCGTCTCGCGCAGCCGGCCGATGCGGAAGGGCGCAGTGAACACGGCCAACTCGCGCGCGCCCGCATCGAACAGGAACAGCGCCGTCGAATGCTCGAAGGTGTCGTCGCCGGGCACATCGATGCGGGTATAGGCGATGCCGAGGCTGGCCGCAAGCCGCCGGAGCTGCCTCCGGCCGCCGGTCAGGCCGATGAAGGCGGGATCGAACTGCGCGAGGAAGCGCGCGAGCACCGGCGGCGTGTCGCGCCGGGGGTCGACGGTCACGAACAACACCCGCAGCCGCGGCAGGCCCCCCTCCTTCATCATGCGCGCGAGCGCCGCCAGGGTGTCGGGGCACTCGTCCGGGCAATGGGTGAAGCCGAAGTAGACCAGGCTCGGACGGCCGAGAAGATCCGCGCGGGAGAAGGGCCGTCCGCGGCTGTCGGTGAGATGGAAGTCGATCACCGGCCTCGGGCGAGCGAGCCAGGTGCCGCTTGCCAGTGGCGCCGAGGTGCTGGCAAGTTGCGCCGCGAGCAGGAATCCGGCGAGCGCCGCGGCGAGCGCGGTCATGCCCACCACGAGCCAGGAGAGACGAGTCGACATGAGCAAATTATCCCACAGGCCCGCGCGGCCGGGGCCGGCGCGCGGATCGCGCCGCGCCCCCGCGCGCGGCGGCCGGCGACCGCCGGCGACCGTGCGAGGGCTCATCGAGCAGGGCGCGGCGCGGCTCGCCCGGGCCGGGGTGTTCTTCGGGCACGGCACCGGCAATGCCCTGGACGAAGCGGCCGCGCTCGTGCTGCACGCGCTCGCACTGCCGCACTCGCACGAGCGGGGGCCGTACGCCCGGCGCGTGAGCGCGCGCGAGGCCGAGCGCGCGCGCGAGCTCATCGAGCGGCGCATTCGCGAGCGGATCCCGTCGGCTTACCTCACCGCAGAGACGTGGTTCGCGGGACTCGCCTTCCGCGTCGATCCGCGCGTGCTCATCCCGCGATCGCCGATCGCGGAGCTCATCGAGAGAGGCTTCGCGCCCTGGATCGATCGCAGGCGCGTGCGGCGCATCCTCGACGTCGGGACGGGCTCCGGGTGCATCGCGATCGCCTGCGCCAAGGCCTTTCCGCGCGCCGCCGTGGACGCCGTCGACATCTCGCCCGCGGCGCTGGAAGTGGCGGCAATCAACGTGCGCCGGCACCGGGTCGGGGGGCGCGTGCGGCTGTTGCTTTCGGATCATTTCAGCGCCCTCGGACGCGGGAGCTACGATATCATCGTCGCCAATCCGCCGTATGTCGGGGAGCGCGAGCTCGCACGGCTGCCGGCGGAGTACCGCCACGAGCCGCGGCTCGCCCTTGCCGCCGGGAGCCGCGGACTCGATTCCGTCGAGGTCATCCTGCGGGAGGCCAGGGCGCATCTGCGCGAAGGTGGGGTGCTCATCGTGGAAGTCGGCAATACCGAGACGGCCGTGCGCCGGAAATTCCGCAGACTCCCCTTTCTGTGGCTCGAGTTCGAGCGCGGTGGAGGAGGCGTTTTTCTGCTCACCGCGGAGCAGCTTCGGAGCTAGCACGCCATGTCCGGCAACACCATCGGCAAGCTCTTCACCGTCACCACTTTCGGCGAGAGCCATGGCGCCGCGCTCGGATGCATCGTCGACGGCTGCCCGCCGGGACTGGCGCTTTCCGAGGAGGATCTGCAACAGGACGTCGATCGGCGCCGCACCGGCACCTCGCATTTCGTCAGCCAGCGGCGCGAAGGCGACCAGGTGCGCATCCTCTCGGGCGTGTTCGAGGGACACACGACCGGCACGCCCATCGGACTGCTCGTGGCGAACACCGACGCGCGCTCCCGCGACTACGAGAAGATCAAGGATCGCTTCCGTCCGGGACATGCCGACTACACGTATCAGCAGAAGTACGGCGTGCGCGATTACCGCGGTGGCGGCCGCTCATCCGCGCGCGAGACGGTGATGCGCGTCGCCGCCGGGGCCATCGCCCGCAGATATCTCGCCGGGCGAGTCGGCGTGCGCATCTACGGGTACCTCAGCCGCATCGGGCCCATCACCCTCGAGCCGCGGGATCCGGAGTTCGCCTATCGGAACCCGTTCTTCTGCCCCGATCCGGCGCGGATCGAGGAGCTCGAGGCCCTCATCTGGAAGCTGCGCGGCGAGGGCGACTCGATCGGCGCTCGGGTCACGGTCGTGGCGAGCGGCGTGCCGCCGGGCCTCGGGGAGCCGGTATTCGACCGGCTCGACGCCGATATCGCGCACGCGCTCATGAGCGTCAACGCCGTCAAGGCGGTGGAGATCGGCGCGGGCGTGGCGGCGGCCGGGCAGCGCGGCAGCGAGCATCGGGACGAGCTCACCCCGGAAGGCTTTCTGAGCAACAACGCGGGCGGGATACTCGGCGGCATCTCTTCCGGGCAGGACGTCGTCGCGCACCTCACCCTGAAGCCGACTTCGAGCATTCAGGTGCCCGGGCGCACCATCGACACCGCGGGCCAGGCGGCCGAGATCGTGACGACCGGCCGGCACGATCCGTGTGTCGGCCTGCGGGCGACGCCCATTGCCGAGGCCATGCTGGCGATCGTGCTGCTCGACCACTACCTGCGACAGCGGGCGCAGAACGCGGACGTGCGCTGCTCCACCCCGGACATCGCCCGACGGTGATCGCCGACACAGTTTATGTCTTGAGAATACGTGAATATTCCCGCACCGAATCGGGACTTAACTTATGGGTAGTGGCCGAGAGGGTACGCCGGGACATGCTGGATTACGCCGCTTCTATGCGTGGCTCCCTGGGCCGCCGCGCCGATTTAAGTTATATTGCGCGCCGATCGGATGGGTCTGCTGAAGTGCAGGCATCCCTTTGTTTCAAAACATATTTTTCAGATTGATGCCTTCCGGGGTGTCGTAATGGTCGCCAAACGTTCAAGCCCGGCACTGGCGCTGCTGCTGGTCGTACCCTCAGCCGCGTGCGCGCTCGGCCTCGGAGATATCCGTCTCCGCTCCCGCCTGGATCAGCCGCTCGATGCGCAGATCGCGCTGCTCGATGCCACGCCCGATGCGCTGCAGAGCCTCGACGTGCGCATCGCGCCGCAGGACGCCTTTGCGCAATACGGGCTCAGCTGGGCCCCGTTTCTCACCGGTGTGCACCTGAAGACGGTACGCAGCGCGAGCGGACAGGAGGTCGTGCAGCTGTCCTCGGATCAGCCGATCTCCGATCCGGTTGTGACGCTGCTGGTGGAGGCCACCTGGGATCGCGGCCGCCTCATTCGCGAATACACGGTGCTGCTCGATCCGCCGATCTACGTGCCGAGCGAGACGGAGGCGTCGCAGCCCGCGGTCGCGCCGGCCGTCACCGCCCCGGGAGCGCGCCAGGGGGAGATCGGCTCCGCGTCGTCCGCGGCGGCTCAGCCGCCCGCAGCGCCCGCGCCCGAGGAGGCGGCCCCGTCCTCGGCGGCCAGTACGGCGTCGGCGGCCGCGCCCGGATCCGCGCCGGCAGGCGCCGGCGGGACGGCGCACTCGC
>JAKAZP010000028.1 GCA_021815905.1 Pseudomonadota bacterium
AGGGCAAGTCGATCTTGTTGATGACCGGCAGCACCTCGAGCCCCTGTTCGATCGCCGTGTAGCAGTTCGCGACACTCTGCGCCTCGACTCCCTGGGAGGCGTCGACGACGAGCAGCGCGCCGTCGCCGGCGGCGAGCGACCGGGACACCTCGTACGAGAAGTCGACGTGTCCCGGCGTGTCGATCATGTTGAGCTGGTAGCGCTCCCCGTCACGCGCCCCGTAGTAGAGCGTGACGCTCTGCGCCTTGATGGTGATGCCACGCTCGCGCTCGAGCTCCATGGAGTCGAGCACCTGCGCGTGCATCTCCCGGTCCTCGAGTCCGCCGCAAAGCTGAATGAAGCGATCGGCAAGGGTCGACTTGCCGTGATCGACGTGCGCAATGATGGAGAAATTACGTATGAGCCGCATGAATCGGGTCTGTCGCGCTCTCTGCCGCGCCAGGTTGTCAGCGGCGGAGGCATTTTATATCGGCGGAGCCGCGCCCGCGGCGCTTTGTCGATTGGCCCAAAGCCGGCTTCGCCGCTTTGGGCGAGCGCGGCTGTCTTGCCGCCCCGGGTCCGGCGGCCCAGGGAGCGGTCCTCGGCCGCTCGCCGACTCGCTTTTCAGCGCGCCCGAAGCATCCTCCCGAGCTCCTCCGGGTCGAGCCGGTGGCGACAGACGAGGACGCCATCGAGGAGCAGCACGGGGACATCGAGGCCGTAGCGGCGCCGCAAGTCCGCATCGGCGTCCACGTCCTGCACGGTGATGGGCGGCAGCGGCATCGTCCTCCCGAGCGCCTCGAGCTCGGCGAGCATCCGCTCGCAGAGATGGCACTCCCTGCGGTGCAAGACGGTTAGAACGGGTCTGTCCTCAGTGGGTGGGCGGATGGACGAACGGGGCCGCCACCGGCGCAAGGGGCGCCGCCGGGAGCGCAGGGGCGTCCTGCACGGCCCTCACCGAGTCGGCGATGAAGCGCACCGTCTGCGGCGGGACTTCCCCGACCGCCGTCACCTTGTGTCCGTCGACGACGGTGGAGAAGGCGTAGGAGGAGCCCACGTGCGCGGTCTGCACCAGGGGGGTTCCGACCGGCGTGGCTTCGGCATGGGTCTCGACGAAGACCGACACCGAGGCCAGTCCGTCGGTGTACACCAGGTGATCGACCGGCGCCGGCGAGCCCGGGAGCGTCTGCGCGGCGCGAGCGGCCATGTGAAACCCGGGCGGCAGGCGCGCCGCGAGCCACGCGAGGCCGCGGCTCGCGCCCGCGGCCGTCGGCGGCGGAGAGTCATCGCGCAGCCACTTGAAGCCGACCGTCGAGAGCTGCGGCTGGAACGCGGAGTCCGGGATGTGAGCCGGAAGGCTCAGGTTCGCGAAGACGACCTGCTCGATGACCCGGCCGTTCGCATCGCAGAGCTGGGTCTTCAGCGGCATCGCCGTCTTGTCGTCGATCCAGAGCCGATAGCCGTAGCGGTACTGATCGCGCGGCATCACGGTGATGAGCCGGGTGTCGCGCGCATCGACGCGCATGCGCCCGACTTCCTTGATGTCGTAGAAGCGCGAGGTCTCGGCATTGATCGCGGGAAAGCCGCCGAGGAGCGAGCTCTTCGGCGGGGAGCGCTCGACCAGGACGATGCGCCTGTCGGGCAGGTAGCAGGTGAGGCGCGAGCCGGTGCGGATGAATTCGCGTCCCGATCCGTCGAGCGAAACCAGCCGCTCGGACACCACTCCGTTCTGCACGCGATGGATGATGCGCAGCATCTCCACCCGGCCGTCCTGCCAATGAGCGAAGGTGCCTTCGTAGTTGAGCGTGGTGAGCGCATGGTTCATCCGCTCGAGCCACTTGGCGGGCTGGTCGGCGCTCGCCGCGCCCGCGATCACCAGGGCGAGGGCGAGCCAGCCAAGCCGCTCGCTACTTCTGCGGATGCTGCGTCGCATTACCATGCACGTCGTGAGCCTGCTGCTCGGACCTGAGCGACGTGCTGGAGGTTCCCGGCTCGCTCACCATCAACGCGGACAACATGCTCCCCCGGATCACCGGCCAGGAGAAGGCGCTGTGGGCGACCACGAAGTCCGCGAGCTCGGTCGGGGGAACGAGCGACATCGGCTGCTGCCCGGAAGGGTCCGGGGGCACGACGAAGCTGTCCGAGACGCTCGCCCCGGCCGAGCCCCGGACTCCCGCGGCGGCGGGAGTGCTTGCCACGAGCGCGTGGACCGCATTCGAGCCGCCGAGCGCCTGAGCGCGCAGCCAGAGAATCGAGATCGCGGCAACGGAGGCGGCGAGCCCGACGCCGGCGACCGGCTGCCACCAGCGCAGATCGGCGCGCCGGGCGCCCCTTTGAGCGCCGCCGAGAACCGGCTCGCTCGAGATCGCGGCACTCACCCGTCCGGCGACCGTGCCATCGAGCATCACTCCGCGCTCGGCCCGGATCACCGCCCCGATCACCGCGTAGCGGCCCCAGCGGGCCTTGAGCTCCCCGTCGCGCGAGAGCCGCCGCGCGAGCAGCTCGCATTCCTCCGCGGGCAGCTCGTTGTCGAACATCGCCGAGAGCTGGCTGTCGAGCTCCTCGTTCATCCGAGTTCCTCCGCGCGGCCGAGACCGCCTTCGAATACCTCGCGCAGCCGCCGGTCGATCGCCTCGCGCGCCCGGAAGATGCGCGAGCGCACCGTGCCCACCGGGCACTCCATGGCGGCGGCGATTTCCTCGTAGGAAAGCCCCTCGAGCTCGCGCAACATGATCGCGGTGCGCAGATCCTCGGGCAATGCATCGATCGCGGCGTTGACGATGGAACGGATCTCATCGGTCAACACGAGGCCCTCGGGGGTCTCGGAATCCTTCATTCTGCCTTGCATGTCGTAGGACTCATCGGAGTTGCTGCGGTCGAGGTCGTACTCAATCGGGCTGCGGTCGCGGGACACTACGGCGTTCTTCGCGGTGTTGATGGCGATGCGGTACAGCCAGGTGTAAAAGGCGCTGTCGCCGCGGAACTGCGGCAGCGCGCGGTAGGCCTTGATGAAGGCCTCCTGGGCGATGTCCTCCGCTTCGGCCGGGTTGCGGACATAACGCATGACCAGCTTCACGAGCTTGTGCTGGTACTTGAGCACCAGCGCATCGAACGCCCCCTTGTCGCCGCGCTGTACGCGACGAACCAGGCTGAGATCGCTCACATCGGCGCTCATCGCGCCCTTACTCCCGTCGGAAGGCCGCTGCGCCGCGACCTGAATAGACCCTGAACGTTTGCGAAAGTTCAGGCGCCATCTCGCCCCGCCCCCATGGCAGCGAGGGGGGAGCATGCACCATATCGACCGGGGTCCGCCACCGGCGCCGGCCGCGGGGGGGAGGCGGCGATGCGCGCGCAGAGGCGCGCGAGCTGCGGGTCGGCCGGCACGCCGCCGGCGAGCAGGTACCCGGCGAGCTCGGGATCGGGCCGCTCGAGGAGGCTCGCGAGCGCACGCCGCTCCTGCGCGCTCGCGCCCGGGAATGCCGCGCGCATGTAGCGCTCGAGCAGCACGTCGAGCTCCTTCAGCCCGCGCCGGCAGCGCCACAGGAGCCTGCGCTCGATGAGCTCGGGAGTCTCGGCCGCGGCGGCCATCGGCTCAGCTCCGGCGCTCGACCAGCATGCGCTTGATCTCGGCGATCGCCTTGGCGGGATTCAGGTCCTTCGGGCACACGTCCGTGCAGTTCATGATGGTGTGGCAGCGGTACAGCCGGAACGGATCCTCGAGCGCATCGAGCCGCTCGCCGGTCGATTCATCGCGACTGTCGATGATCCAGCGGTACGCGGCGAGCAGCGCCGCCGGCCCGAGGAAGCGCTCGCTGTTCCACCAGTAGCTCGGGCACGCCGTCGAGCAGCAGGCGCAGAGGATGCACGCCGCGGGGCGGTCGATCTGCTCCTGCTCGGCCTTCGACTGCAGGCGCTCGCGGTCCGGCGGCGGGGGCGTCTGGGTCAGGAGCCAGGGCTTAACCGAGGCGTATTGAGCGTAGAAGTTCGTGAGGTCGGGCACCAGATCCTTGACCACCGCCATGTGCGGCAGCGGATAGATGCGAATGTCGGCGCCGAGGTCCTGCATGGAGGTCGTGCAGGCGAGGCGGTTGAGTCCGTCGATGTTCATGGCGCACGAGCCGCAGATGCCCTCGCGGCAGGAGCGGCGAAAGGTGAGCGAGGAGTCGCAGGTGTCCTTGATCCGGATGAGCGCATCGAGAACCATCGGACCGCAGCCGCCGACATCGAGCTCGAACGTGTCGACCCGCGGGGTCTCGCCCGAAGTCGGATCGAAGCGGTAGATGCGCAACGTGCGCACCTCGCGCGCGCCGGCCGGCGCCTTGTGCACGCGGCCGGGACGGACACGGGAGTTGGGAGGCAGTCGAAATTGAGCCATCGGAAAACCTTGGGAATCAGTACGTGCGCGCCTTCGGGGGGATGCTCTCGACCTCGTTGGAGAGGGTATTCAGATGCACCGGCCGGTAATCGAACCGCACTCGCCCCGGGCCCTCCACCCACACGAGCGTGTGCTTGAGCCAGCCCTGGTCGTCGCGCTGCGGGAAATCCTCGCGCGCGTGCGCGCCGCGGCTCTCGGTGCGGTTGCCGGCGCTCTCGACCGTGGCGGTCGCCTGCATGAGCAGGTTCTCGAGCTCCAGGGTCTCGATGAGATCGGTGTTCCAGACGAGCGAGCGGTCGCTGATGCGCACGTCCGCGAACGACCGATAGATCTCGGCCAGCCTGGCGGAGCCCTGCGCGAGGGATTCGCCGGTGCGGAACACTGCGGCATCGGCCTGCATGGTCTTCTGCATCTCGAGACGGATCGCGGCCGTCGGCCGCGCGCCATTCGCCTGGCGCAACCGGTCGAGCCGTGCGAGCGCGGGCTCGGCGGCATCGCCGCGCAGCGGCGCCTGGCGCGCTCCGGGGCGGATCAGCTGCGCGCAGCGGCGTGCCGCCTGGCGGCCGAACACGACCAGATCGAGCAGCGAGTTCGAGCCGAGGCGGTTCGCGCCGTGCACGGACACGCACGCGGCCTCGCCGACCGCCATGAGGCCCGGAACGACCGCATCGGGGTCCCCGGCCCGCGGGGCGAGCGCCTCGCCGTGGAAATTGGAGGGGATGCCGCCCATGTTGTAGTGCACGGTGGGCTGCACCGGAATCGGCTGGCGGTTCACATCGACCCCGGCGAAGATGCGGGCCGTCTCGGCGATGCCGGGCAGGCGCTCGTGGATGACCGCGGGCCCGAGGTGCTCGAGATGCAGATGGATGTGGTCGGCCTCGGCCCCGACCCCGCGGCCCTCGCGGATCTCGATGGTCATGGCGCGGCTCACCACGTCGCGGGAAGCGAGATCCTTGGCGTTCGGCGCATAGCGCTCCATGAAGCGCTCGCCCTTCGCGTTGGTGAGGTAGCCCCCCTCCCCGCGCGCGCCCTCGGTGATGAGACAGCCCGCGCCGTAGATGCCGGTCGGATGAAACTGCACGAACTCCATGTCCTGCAGCGGCAGGCCCGCGCGCAGCACCATGGCGTTGCCGTCCCCGGTGCAGGAGTGCGCCGAGGTGCACGAGAAATAGGTGCGGCCGAATCCACCGGTCGCGAGAATCGTCATCTGGGCGCGAAAGCGATGCAGCGTGCCTTCCGCCATGTCGAGGGCGATCACGCCGCGGCAGACGCCTTCCTCCATGAGGAGGTCGATCGCGAAGTACTCGACGAAGAATGTGGCCGAGCGCCGGATCGACTGCTGATAGAGCGTGTGCAGCATGGCGTGGCCGGTGCGATCGGCCGCCGCGCAGGTGCGCTGCGCGACGCCCTTGCCGAAGTGCGTGGTCATGCCGCCGAAGGGGCGCTGATAGATGCGCCCCTGCTCGGTGCGCGAGAACGGCACGCCGTAGTGCTCGAGCTCGATCACCGCGGCCGGCGCCTCCTTGCACATGAGCTCGATCGCATCCTGGTCGCCGAGCCAGTCCGAGCCCTTGACCGTGTCGTACATGTGCCAGCGCCAGTCGTCCTCGCCCATGTTGCCGAGGGCGGCGCTGATTCCGCCCTGGGCGGCCACGGTGTGGCTGCGCGTCGGGAAGAGCTTGCTGATGCAGGCCGTCGAAAGTCCGGCTTCCGCCAGGCCGAGCGTCGCGCGCAGTCCCGCGCCTCCCGCGCCCACGACGATGACGTCGTAGGTGTGATCGATCAGCTCGTACGCGCTCATGCCGGGCCTCCCAAGGCCACCTTGAGGATCGCGAGCACGCCGGCGACCGCGAACACGATGTGGCAGAAGGTCACGAGCGCGAGCGTCAGCGCCTTCGCGCCGCTGCCGTGGACGTAGTCCTCCACGACCACCCGCACGCCGAGCTGCGAATGCCAGGCGGCCGTGAGCACCAGCAGAATGAGGAACACGGCGGTCCAGGTCCCGCCCATCCACCTCGCCACGGTGGCGAGGTCGAGCGACGGCAGGGAAAGGATCGACACGACGAACCAGACGGTGAGCGGAACCAGCGCGGCCGCGCTCAAGCGCTGCACCCACCAGTCGCGTACGCCTTCCTTCGCCGACCCGCGGCCGAGAACCTTCGCCAGGGGGCTCCGCAGGCTCATCGTGCGCTCCCGCCCGAGTGCAGCGCCCACCAGGCAAGAGCGGCGAAGAGCGCGAGGCTCGCGAGCGCCACCAGCCAGGCGCTGCGCTTCGCCTGCGACCGCTCGAGCCCGTGGCCGGTGTCCCAGATGAGATGGCGGATGCCGGCGAAGAGATGATAGGAAAACGCCGCGAGCAGCCCCACATAGACGGCCTTGAGCACATCGAGCGAGAGCACGCGCCTCGCGGCCTCGTACGCGACCGGCCCGCGCGCGACCGCGGCGAGCCAGTACACGAGCAGGATCAGCGCCGCGGAGAGCGCGAGCCCCGTGGCGCGGTTCAGAATGGACGTGAGCAGCGTGTACCGGTACATCCTGTACACGGACAGGTGGGGCGAGAGGGGTCGTTCGGCCATAAATTCCCGCGAGCTAGAAGTCGATACAGCGTCCCTTGCGCTCCCAGTCTCCAAAGCGTGTCGGTTCCGGGCCCGCAGGCCCGCCGATCTCGCTTGTGGCGGCGCCGCCGGTGCGCGCCGTTGCGGCCGGCGGCGGCGCGCTTTCGGTGCGAGATGCTCGATCGGGGGAGGGAACGGAGGGCGGTGCCGAGGAGTTGTTCGTGGACACGTTCTGCATAATTTACAAGTCTGCCAGAATTCGGGCCCGGCGGCCATGAAGTCGACCCCGCGAGCGCGCCCACCGAGGACCATCACATGAACCATGCCCATTATTTTCAATCCGTCGAGCTTCACGATCTCGGCGCGCTGCGCGTGAGCGGGCCCGATGCCGTGAGCTTTCTGCAGGGGCAGCTCTCGAGCGACCTCACGCGACTCACGATGGAGCGCTCGAGCCTCGCCGGTTATCACAACTCCCAGGGCCGCACGATCGCGCTGCTGCGTCTCCTCAGGCTGGATGAAGACGAGGTGTTGGCCATCCTGCCCCGCGAGCTCGCCGCGGCGGTCGCCGCGCGGCTCTCGAAGTACATCCTGCGCTCGAAAGTGAAGGTGGCGGAGGAGTCTTCCGCCTGGCGGATCTCCGGTCTGATCGCCGCGGCGCTCGAGGGGGTCGCCCAGGCCGGCCTGACGCGCGCGCAAGCGCTGCGCGCGGCTTCGCTCGGCCCGATTCCGTGCGAACCGGACGCGCAGCGACGCATCGGCGATGCGCGGATGATCTGTCTCGCGGGCGAGCCCGCCCGCTGGCTCGTGATCCGCCCCGCCGAGTCCGCCTCCCGGGCGCCCGAGGTCAACCCCGGGTTGCCCGATGCCGTGAGCGCCTCGCGCGAGCTCTGGCGCCACCTCGACATCGCCTCGGGCGTACCGCAGGTGTACGCATCGACGTCCGAGGAATTCGTCGCGCAGATGTTGAATCTCGATGTCCTCGGCGCGATCGCCTTCGACAAAGGCTGCTACACGGGACAGGAGGTCATCGCGCGCGCCCATTACCGCGGTCGAGTCAAGCGCCGGCTGCAGCGGTTCCGATCGCGCGGACCGCTCGAGCTCTCCCCCGGCGACAGCGGCGGGCTGCCCGACGGCCGCGTGTTCCGGGTCGTCGAAGCCGTGAGGCTCGAGGACGGGCGCTGCGAGTTCCTGGCGGTCGCGCCCACGCCGGGCGCCGAGTCCGAGCCCGGCGGGCATCCTGAGCCGCTCGCGGCGCTCGAGCGCCTCATGGGCGCATCGGCCACGGTGGCCGGCGGCTCGTCCGCGGGAACCGCGGGGCTCGCGCCCGCCAATGTCGGGGCACCGGCGACGGGGGCGGCGCTGCAGGCGGCCATCCCGCCGGAGCGCACGACGACCGGCGCGGTCTGGGCGCCTTTCGCCACTTCGTCCGCAGCACCGACGCGCGCCGTGGAGCCGATCCGGCCGCGGTCGCCGGCGGCGGAGCTGCCGCGCGACCTCGACCGGCTCGACCTGCCCTACCGGCTTCCGGAGTAGGAATCCGAGGACGCGCTCGCCGCCGTGGGCGGCGCCGCCGATCAAAGATCCACGAGCTCCACCTCGTGCGGCTCGATGCGCCGCTCGAGAAAGCGCGCGCCGACCCGCGCGAAACGCTCGGGCGCATCGGTCGCGAGCAGCTTGAGGACCCCGCCTCGGCGGCCGGCGACTCCCGCGCGCGGGCTCGAGGCCTCGAGAACGCGGCGCACGTGCCGCGCGGTCGTCGCGGCCGAATCGACCACCCGCACCTCGGGACCGACCGCGGCGGCGATCGCGCGCGCGAGCATCGGAAAATGCGTGCAACCCAACACGAGGGTGTCGGGCGGGTCATCGGCCGAGGCGGCCCCGAACAGCGGCGCGAGATAGTGCCGCGCGACGGCCTCGGCGATCGGTCCCTCGCAGAGTCCCTCCTCCGCGAGCGCCACCAGCAGCTGCGAGGACACCGCGCTCACGCGCGCATCCGCGCGTCGCGCGCGGATCGCCTCCTGGTACGCGCCGCCGCGAACGGTGCCCTCGGTGGCGATGACCGCGATGTGACCGGATCGGCTCCCCCGGCACGCCGCCTCCGCGCCCGGCTCCACCACCCCGATCACCGGCAGCTCGCGAATCCGCTCGCGCACCGCCGGCAGGGCGACCGCCGAGGCGGTGTTGCACGCGATGACGAGGCAGTCGAGGTCGAGCCCGGCGAGCGCCTGCGCCGCCTGCAGCGCGTACCGCACGACCGTCTCCGGGCTCTTGGTGCCGTACGGGAGGCGCGCGGTGTCGCCGAGATAGACGAAGCTCTCGCCGGGCAGCTCGGCGAGCAGGGCCTTGAGGACCGTGAGTCCGCCGACGCCCGAATCAAACACGCCTATCATGCGCTGCGCGCGGGACCAACGGGGTTCGCCGGGCGAACCCCGTTCATGCAGCGGCGCTGCGCGCCGGAAGGAGCTCCGGGCATCGCGCTGCGCGCACCGCGCATCAGCTCTCCGGGCGCATGTGCGGAAAGAGGATGACGTCGCGGATCGAGGGCGAGTCGGTGAAGAACATCACCAGCCGGTCGATGCCGACCCCGAGTCCCGCGGCCGGCGGCATGCCGTACTCCAGCGCGCGCACGTAGTCGGCGTCGTAGAACATCGCCTCCTCGTCCCCGCGGTCCTTGCGCGCGACCTGAGCGCGAAAGCGCTGCGCCTGATCCTCCGGGTCGTTGAGCTCGGAGAAGCCGTTCGCGAGCTCGCGTCCCGCGATGAAGAACTCGAAGCGGTCGGTGAGGAAGGGATCGGCATCGTTGGCGCGCGAGAGCGGGGAGACCTCGGCGGGGTACTCGTACACGAAGGTGGGATCGAGCAGCGTGTGCTCGACCGTCTTCTCGAAGATCTCGATCTGCATCTTCCCCGGTCCGTCGTGCGGCTGCACCGCGATGCCGAGCCGCTCGCAGACGCCGCGCAGGCAGGCGGGATCGCGCAGCGAGCGCGCATCGAGCCCCGGATTGTGCCCGCGGATCGCCTCCTCGACCGTGACGCGGCGAAAGGGGCGCGCGAGATCGTATTCCCGGCCCTGGTAGGTGAGCTGCTGGCGGCCGTGAACGGCATCCGCGAGACCGCGCACCGCCTTCTCGATCCAGTCCATGAGATCGCGGTAATCGGCGTAGGCGAGGTACAGCTCGAGCATCGTGAACTCGGGGTTGTGCTGGGTCGAGAGCCCCTCGTTGCGGAAGTTGCGGTTGATCTCGTAGACGCGCTCGAAGCCGCCGGCCACCAGGCGCTTCAGGTACAACTCGGGCGCGATGCGCAGGTACAGGTCCATGTCGAGCGCGTTGTGGTGGGTGACGAACGGGCGAGCCGCCGCCCCGCCCGGGATCGGCTGCATCATCGGCGTCTCGACCTCGAGGAAGTCGAGCGCATCGAGATAGTCCCGCAGATAGCGCACGATCCGCGCCCGCGCGCGAAACACGCTGCGGCTGCTCTCGCTCATGATGAGGTCGACATACCGCTGGCGATAGCGCGTCTCGAGATCGGTGAGCCCGTGCCACTTGTCCGGAAGCGGACGCAGCGACTTGACGAGCAGGCGCACGCTCTCGACGCGCACCGACAGCTCCCCGGTCCGGGTTCTGAACAGCGCGCCGGTCGCGCCGACGATGTCGCCCACGTCCCAGCCCTTGAACTGCTCGTACGCCTCCGCGCCGAGCGCCTCGCGCTGCAGGAACAGCTGAATCTGACCGGTGCGGTCCGCGAGGTTGGCGAAGCTCGCCTTCCCCATCACGCGCCTGAGCATCATGCGGCCGCCGACGCTCACCCGCGTGGGGTTCTGCTCGAGCCACTCGGCCGAGCGCTCCCCGTATGCGCCCTGCAGCTGTCCGGCGAGCGCGGTGCGGCGATAGTCGTTGGGGAATGCCGGACCGCGCGCGCGCAGCGCGGCGAGCTTGGCGCGCCGCTCGGCGATCAGCTTGTTCTCCTCGCCCCCGTCGGCGGGCGGTCCACCGGCCGTATCGTGTGTGTTGTCTGTCATCTCACGCCCTGTCTACTCGTTGCACCCGCCGTCGCCCCGCGGCCGAGCCTCCGCTCGCCGCGGGGACGCGCTACAGCCCCGCCTTCAGCGACGCCTCCAGGAATGGATCGAGGTGGCCGTCGAGCACCGCACCGGTATTGCCGATCTCGACCCCGGTGCGCAGATCCTTGATCCGCGACTGATCGAGCACGTAGGAGCGGATCTGATTGCCCCAGCTGACGTCGGACTTGGACTCCTCGAGCACCTGCGCGGCGGCGTTGCGCTTGTTGACCTCGAGCTCGTACAGCTTCGCCTTCAGCATCTTCATCGCGGTGGCGCGATTCTTGTGCTGACTGCGCTCGTTCTGGCAGGCGACCACGATGCCGGTCGGCATGTGGGTGATGCGCACCGCGGACTCCGTCTTGTTGACGTGCTGGCCGCCCGCCCCCGAGGAGCGGTAGACGTCGGTCTTCAGGTCCGCCGGGTTGATCTCGATCTCGATGTCCTCGTCGACCTCGGGCGAGACGAACACCGACGCGAAGGAGGTGTGGCGGCGGTTGCCGGAGTCGAACGGCGACTTGCGCACCAGGCGGTGCACCCCGGTCTCGGTGCGCAGCCAGCCATAGGCGTACTCGCCCTTGAATTCGACCGTGGCGCTCTTGATCCCGGCCACCTCACCGGCGTTGGAGTCGATGACCTCGCAGGCGAAGCCGTGGGCCGCGCCCCAGCGCAGATACATCCGCAGCAGCATCTGCGCCCAATCCTGGGCCTCGGTGCCGCCCGCTCCGGCCTGGATGTCGAGAAAGGCGTTGTGGGAGTCCATCTCGCCGCCGAACATGCGCTTCAACTCGAGGCGGCGCACTTCGGTCTCGAGCCGCCCGGCGTCCGCTTCGATATCGCGCGCCGCCGCCTCGTCGCTCTCGGCCTCCGCGAGCTCGAGCAGCTCCGCGGCGTCCGCGATGCCCTTGCCGGTGCGATCGAGGTCGGTGACCGCCGCGCTGAGGCGCGCGCGCTCGCGCCCGAGCTCCTGGGCGCGCGGCGGGTCGGACCACATCGCCGGATCCTCGAGCTCGCGCTCTACCTCCTCGAGGCGCTCCTTCTTCCGATCGTACTCAAAGAAACCCCCGTAGCGAGGCGGTGCGCTCGGCGAGATCTTTGAGCTGGCGCTTGAGCTGATTGACTTCCATATGAGCTGCCGTGGCGAAAAGGGGTGAGGCCGCGAAGGCGCCGGTCATGCTAGCGGTCCCGGGGTGCATTTTCCAGCGCCAAGCAGCACGAGCGCGCGAGACGCATGCGTCGCACGGGTGGCCAGGGATGGACACCGCGGAGCTTGCGCGCAGCAGGGACTGCGCAGAGCAAGCCCGGATCCAGCGCTTCTCAAAAGCGAAATGCGATGCCGAGATTCACGACCGGATACCACCGGAGGAAGTCGGCCTTGTGGGCGAGACGCTGCTCCTCCGCCCCGGCATTGCCCTGGATCTGACCGCAGAGCGCCCCGCCCGCGGGCGCCGCGGGGCCGCATTGCGCGGCGAGCGCGACGCGCGGCGCGCCGCCGTAGATCGCCCCGAAATCCAGGAGGAAATGCAGGTGGCTGTCAGTGCTCGCGGGA
>JAKAZP010000029.1 GCA_021815905.1 Pseudomonadota bacterium
GATGGGCGATGTCACGCGGATCGCCAAGGAAAGCTTCGAGGCGCCGCGGCTCGTGAAGGTCTACGAGGCGCAGGCGCACCTCGAGCGGCAATTCGAGGCGGTGAACGAGCACAACCGGCGCTCGAACATGCGCATGATCCTGACGCGTGGCCTGTCGAACCCCACGGTGCAGCTGGTCACCGCGATCGGGGGCGCGTTCGTGCTCGCGCTCGCGATCCGCGACCGCGTCCGGGGTCTGATGAGCGCCGGCGACCTGCTGGCGTTCTTCGCCGCTCTCACCGGCATCGCCCAGCCGCTGCGCGAGGTGGTGGGCGTCGCCGGGCCCATGCAGCAGGGACTCGCCGCGGCGCAGAGCCTGTTCGAGCTGATCGACGAGCCCGCCGAGCCGCGCGGCGGCGGCTACGCGGTCGAGCGCGTGCGCGGGGAGGTCGAGTACCGCGACGTTTCCTTCACTTACCCCTCGGGCGGCGGCCCCGCGCTGCACCGGATCTCGCTCGCGGTGCCGGCGGGCGCGAGCATCGCCGTCGTCGGGCGCTCGGGCAGCGGCAAATCGACCCTGGTCAACCTGCTGCCGCGCTTCTACGAGGTGGGCGCCGGCGCGATCTTCATCGATGGGCGCGACCTGCGCGAGTACGACCTCAGGAGCCTGCGGCGCAACATGGCGGTGGTGAGCCAGGACGTCATGCTGTTCGACGACACCATCGCCAACAACATCGCGTTCGGGCGCAACGTGTCCGAGAGCGAGCTGCTGCGCGCCGCGCAGGCCGCGCACGTGCTCGAGTTCGCGCAGTCCCTGCCGTCGGGACTCGACACGGTGGTGGGCGATCGCGGGGTGCTGCTCTCGGGCGGACAACGCCAGCGGATCGCGATCGCGCGGGCATTGCTCAAGAACGCTCCCATCCTGATTCTCGATGAGGCGACCTCGGCGCTCGACACCGAGGCCGAGCGGCATATCCAGGCGGCGCTCGGTGAGCTCGTGCGCAACCGCACGACCTTCGTCATCGCCCATCGCCTCTCGACGGTGGAGCAGGCCGACCGCATCGTCGTGCTCGACTCCGGCAGGATCGTCGAGAGCGGCACCCATGTGGAGCTGCTTGCGCGCGAGGGCCTGTACGCGCAGCTCCACCGCCTGCAGTTCAGCGACTGAGCGCTCGCATGCAGCGCAGCCTCGAGCACCTCTGGTACCGGCAGCCACCCGGGCATTCGTGGCTCACGGTGCTCGCGCGCGGCTACGGGGCGGTCATGTCGGCGCGCCGCGGCGCCTACGCGCGCGGCTGGCTGCGCCCGCAGCATGTCGGGGCGCCCGTCATCGTCGTCGGCAACCTGACCGTCGGCGGGACCGGCAAGACGCCGCTCGTCATCTGGCTGGCGTCCGAGCTCGGACGGCGCGGTCTCGAGGTGGGAATCGTCTCCCGGGGCTACGGCAGGCACGAAGTCGGACCGAGGCTGGTCGAGGAGCGCGCCACCTGGCGCGCGGTCGGGGATGAGCCGCTCATCCTGCACCGGCGCACGGGCTGTCCAACGGCCGTCGCGGCCGATCGCGCCGTTGCCGCGGGGTTGCTCGTGGTGCGGGGCGCCGAAGTCATTCTGGCGGACGACGGCTTGCAGCACCTCCGGCTCGCCCGCCAGTGCGAGATCGTGGTCATCGACGGCGCGCGCGGCTTCGGCAATGGCCGCATGCTGCCGGCCGGTCCCCTGCGCGAAGGCATCGCGCGCCTCGGCGCGGCCGATGCGGTCGTGGTGAACGGGCGCCTGGAGCACGAGTCCCTGAGACAGCTCGCCTCCCTCGGTGCCGGAGCGCCGCTGTCGATGAGGCTCGAGGCGGGCGAAGCCCGGCGGCTGGATTCCACGGAGCGGGCGCCGCTGGAGCGCTTTCGCGCGCGACCCGTGCATGCGGTCGCCGGGATCGGCAATCCGCAGCGCTTCTTTCGCGAGTTGCGTGCGCGCGGGCTCGAGCCGATCGAGCACCCCTATCCCGACCACCACCCGCTCACCGCGCCCGAGCTCGATTTCGGCGACGACCTGCCCGTGCTCATGACGGAGAAGGATGCCGTAAAATGCGCCCCGATCGAGGGCAGGGATCTGTGGTACGTGCCCGTCGAAGCGCAGCTGCCCGAGGACGATGCCCGGCGGCTGATCGAGACGGTCATGCGCAGGATCGAGTCCTTCCCGAGTTCAGGAGGTTAGCTTCCCGATGGACGCCCGACTGCTCGACATACTGGCCTGTCCGGTCTGCAAGGGGACGCTGATCTACCGGCGCGACCCCGAGGTCCTGGTCTGCCGGCTCGATCGACTCGCGTACCCCGTGCGGGACGACGTGCCCATCATGCTGGAGGAAGAGGCTCGCCAGCTGCCCGCGGACGATCCGCTCCTCGAGCGTTGAGGCGATCCGCCGCTTGTTTCACGTTGCGATCCCCGCGCGCCACGGCTCGACCCGCCTGCCCGGGAAGGCGCTGCTGCCGCTTGCGGGCAAACCCATGCTGCGCTGGGTCTACGAGCGGGCGTGCGCGTCGGGAGCGAGCCGCGTGGTCATCGCGACGGATCATCCGGCGATCGTCGAGGCGGCGCGCGCGTTCGGGGCCGAGGCTCGACTCACCTCCGCGGCCCACCCCTCCGGCACCGACCGCATCGCCGAGCTGGCGGCGCTCGAGCGCTGGGCCGGGAGCGACATCGTGGTCAACGTGCAGGGGGACGAGCCGCTCATTCCTCCCGGCCTGATCAGACAGGCGGCCGAGGTGTTGGAATCGAGCCCGCGCGCGGACATCGCGACGCTGGCGACCCCGATCGCCTCCCTCGATGAATTTCTCGATCCCAACTGCGTCAAGGTGGTCGCCGCCGCCGGCGGCCGGGCGCTTTATTTCAGCCGCGCGCCGATTCCGTGGTGGCGGGACGGGGCGCCCGCGGGCGTCGCGAGCCAGAGCAGGTTCGCGCTCGCGCGGCGCCACGTCGGCATCTACGCCTACCGGGTGGGCGCGCTGGCGCGCCTCGCGGCCCTCGCACCGACCGGGCTCGAGATGGCCGAAAGGCTCGAGCAGCTGCGGGCGCTCGAGCACGGGCTCACAATCCAGGTCGACGACGCGCGGGAGCTGCCCGGACCCGACGTCAACACCGCCGAGGACCTCGAGCGCGTCGCCGCGCTCATGGCCGGGGGCGCCGGTTGAGCCGGGGGCGCCGCCATTGCAGTCCGTAACAATCCCTTGGCGATTCCCCGGCATCGGCCGGGCCCGGAACTCGGAATCTGCCACCCGGATCTTATCTGGAGCGTTGCAATGAGCGTATTGTCAACGCGTGATTCGACCCCAGATTGGGGAAAGGCAGGGCCTGTGAGCGAGCCTCGGATTATGTATACCCGGAGACGAACGATCGCCCGGCTGGGCAGAGCCGCCCCGGCGGCGGCGCTTGCGGGCGCGCTGCTCGCCCTCGCGGGCTGCGTGACGGCGCCCTCGCGGCCTGTCTACGGGTACTCGGTGCCGCCGCCCGATACGACCGTCTACGCTTATCCCGAGCGCGGCCAGTCCGCCGACGAGCAGAGCCGGGACCGCTATGAGTGCAGCCTCTGGGCGGTGAAGCAGTCCGGTTTCGATCCGAGCGCGGCGGACGTGCCGCAGGCCTATCGTGTCCGGGTGGCGGGCGGCCCCCCGCCCGGGACCGGGACCGCCATCGGTGCGATCGCCGGAGCCGTGCTGGGAGCGGCCATGGCCGGCGACGATGACGCCGGCGCGGGCGCGGTCTTCGGCGCGGTGACCGGCGCCATGATCGGCAGCGCGAGCGATGCTGCGCGCGCGCAGCAGAACGAGGCGGTGATGAGCGAGCAGGCGCAGCAGCAGCAGGCCGCTCTCGCGCATGGCGCCGCGGACTATCGGCGCGCCCTCGGCGCCTGTCTCGATGCGCGCGGCTACAGCGTGAAGTGACGACTCGGTCGCGCGCGGGGCGATGCGCGCGCCCCGGCCGGCGGCGGCTCACGGCTGTGCGGCAGGCTACATGCGATCATCGCCGCGGACCCCGGGCGGCGCCCGCGCCGGTCGTCTCCGGCACGATGCGGGCGAGGCGGTCGTGCACGAACGCCGCCGCGGCGCGCAGGCTCGCAAGCTGTGGATACTCGGTCTCCGCGATCCCGATGCCGAAGGCCTCACTCACGGCGGCGGCGAAGTGCAGGCTGTCCATCGAGTCGAAGTCGAACTGATCCCGCAGGTCGCGCTCCGGGTCGACGCTCGCCGGCTCGATGTCCGGGGCCACGGCGGTGAGCAGGGAGAGCAGCTTCGTCCGGATTTCGTTCGGATCCATGTTGCTGAATTCCTCGGGTCAGAGGGTCTCCGGGTGGGCGAGCAGGTCGCCGATCGCGCGCAGGAAGCGGGCGCCGGCTCGACCGTCGGTGACGCGGTGATCGGCGGCGAGAGTCAGTGTCAGGATCGGCCGGATGGCGATCCGGCCGCTCTCGACCCACGGCAGATCACGGATCGCTCCCGCGCCGACGATCGCGACCTGGGGCGGATTGATGATCGGATACAGGGCGTCGACCCCTTCGGGCCCGAGGCTGGTCACGGTGAGGGTGGCGGCCGCGAACTCCCCTGAGCGCAAGTGTCCGGCGCGCACGCGCGTGACCAGCGCACTGAAGTCGCGCATCAAGGTCGCGAGGTCCTTTCGATCCGCATCGAGCAGCGCCGGCGCGACGAGCCCGCCTCCACGCACGGCGATGGCGGCGCCGGCATGCACGGCCGGCGAGGGCTCGAAACGGCCGTTGACGAACAAGCCGTTGAAACCCTCGATCCGCGCCGCGGCGAGAGCCACGGCCTTCGTGATCAGCACGGCTTCGACCAGCCGGTCCCGGACGGGAACCGACGCGTTGTGGCGGGCGAGCCAGTCGCGCGCCGTGCCGAAGTCGACCGAGTGCCCGAGATAGTAATGAGGGATCTCGCGCTTGGCGCGCGACATCGCGGCGCCGATGGTCGCGCGCATCGCCGCCCGCGGGTCGCCGGGCGGGGTGGGCTTCCCGGCCGCCAGCTTCTCGACGTCCGCGATGTGCACCACGCCCGCCTCCGCCGACCGCCCGAGCTCCTCGAGCGACACGCCGAGCTCGTGAGCGCGCCGCCGCGCGGCGGGCGAGATTTGCGCGCGCCGGGCGGTTGTCTCGTGAGGTCCGCGGGGCGCCGGAGAGGGGACCGGGCCCGGCGAGATGGCCGCGGGAGGTGCCGCGGGAGGTGCCGCGGGAGGTGCCGCGGGAGGTGCCGCGGGAGTCGAGATGCTCCCCGGCGCTGCGGGCGCTTCGCCCGGATGGGCGGCCGCTTCGACCTCGAGCCGGGCGAGCACCGCGCCGACAGGCACCCGGGTGCCCGGCGCCACCAACGGACCGAGCAGCAGCCCATCGTCATAGGACTCGATGTCGATCAGTCCCTTGGTGGTTTCGACGGTCGCGAGCGCCTCGCCGTGCCGGATGCGATCGCCCGGCTTCTTCAGCCATTCCGTGAGGGTCGCGCTCTCCATGTCGGCGCCAAGTGACGGCATGCGAAACTCGACTTCCATCAGGCGCCCTCCCCGCGCGTGAAGAGATTGCGCGCCGCGGCCGCGATCCTCTCGGCGCTCGGAAGCGCCGCCTCCTCGAGGTGCCTCGCGTAAGGCACTGGAACCTCCGCCGTGCACACCCGCGCGACCGGCGCATCGAGCTCGTAGAACGCCTGCTCGACGATCCGCGCCATCACCTCGGCCGAGAGGCTGCCGCTGCGCCAGCCCTCGTCGACGACGACGGCGCGCCGGGTGCGGCGCACGCTCGCCATGATGGTGGCATCGTCCAGCGGACGCAGCGTGCGCAGGTCCAGCACCTCGGCCTCGATGCCCTCCGTGGCGAGCGTGGCGGCCGCCGCGAGGCACTTGTACAGGCTCCACCCGTAGGCGATCAGCGTCACGTGCGCCCCCGCGCGACGGATCGCGGCGTGCTCGAGATCGACTCGCTCGAGACCCGGCGTGAGCTCTCCTTCCATGTTGTAGAGATAGAGATG
Source organism: Pseudomonadota bacterium (assembly GCA_021815905.1). The sequence continues at coordinate 5,994 of JAKAZP010000029.1, forward strand.
CTCGAACAGCAGCACCGGATCCGGCGAGGCAAGAGCCGCGGCGAGCATGAAGCGGGCGTCGTCGAGGGTCGCGGGCACCGCGATGCGCAGTCCCGGGATGTGCGCGTACCAGCCCTCGAGGCTGTGTGAGTGCTGCGCGCCGAGCTGCCGCCCGGCGCCCGTCGCCAGGCGGATGACCAGCGGCACATTGAGCTGCCCGCCCGACATGTGGCAGAGCGTCGCGGCATTGTTCACGATCTGATCGAGGGCGAGCAGGCTGAAATTGACCGTCATGATCTCGACGATGGGCCGCATGCCGCCGAGCGCGGCGCCGATGCCGGCGCCCACGAAGGCGGATTCGGAAAGCGGCGTGTCACGGATGCGATCGGGGCCGAACTCCTCGAGCAGCCCCTTGCTGACCGCATAGCTTCCCCCGTACCGTCCGACGTCCTCGCCCATGAGAAACACCCGCGGATCGGCCGCCAGTGCGCCGCGGAGGGCTTCGCGCACGGCAGCGCGATAGCTGGTGCGCACCGAAGCCTCAGGAGGCGCGATCGGCATAGACGAAGCGCCCGAGATCCGATACCGGCTCGAACGGCGAGCGCTCCGCGAATTCGACCGCGGCGTCGACCTCCAGACCGACCTCGCGCTCGAGCCGCCGATAGTCATCCTCGGACATGAGACCCTGCGCCTTCAATCGAGTGGTGAGGGTGATGATCGGTCCCTTGCGCTCCCAGGCCTCGATCTCCGCCTTGTCGCGATAGAGCTGGGGATCGAACATGGAGTGCGCGCGGAAGCGATAGGTCCGCAGCTCGAGCAGCCTCGGACCGCCGCCCTCGCGGATCGCTTCGGCGGCGCTGCGCACCGCCGCTTCGACCGCGAGCACGTCCATGCCATCGACGGTGGCCGCCTCGATCCGATAACAGCGCGCCTTCGCGGCGATATCCGTCTCGGCCTGCGCGCGTTCGAGCGCGGTGCCCATCGCATACAGATTGTTCTCGCAGAGAAAGAGAACGGGAAGCCGCCAGAGCGATGCGAGGTTGAGCGACTCGTGAAACTCGCCCTCGGCGACGGCGCCGTCGCCGAAGAAGCAGGTGGTGAGATCGGTCTGCCGCTGCAGCTTCTGCGCGAGCGCGAGCCCCACCGCGATGGGCAAGCCGCCCGCCACGATGGCATTGCCGCCGTAGAAGCGGCTCGCGACGTCGAACAGATGCATCGAGCCGCCGCGGCCGCGGCTGCAGCCGGTCTGCTTTCCATAGAGCTCCGCCAGGATCCGTTCCATGGGAATGCCCCGCGCGATCGCGTGCCCGTGCTCGCGGTAAGTCGAGACGATCGCATCCGAGGAGCGCAGCGCCCGCATGGCGCCGACCGCCACGGCCTCCTCGCCGTTGCAGAGGTGAAGGAAACCGCGGATCTTCGACTCGCCGTAGAGCCGATAGCAGCGATCCTCGAAACTCCTGATGCGCAGCATTCCGCGCAGCAGCTCGAGTCCCTGCTCCCGCGTGACGGCCGCCGCGGCGGGGGTGCTCATTCCCTGCCCTCGAGGGTGGAGAGATCGCCTTCCGGAAGCCCGAGCTCGCGCGCGCGCAACAGGCGACGCATGATCTTGCCGCTGCGCGTCCGCGGCAGACTGTCCTTGAAGGCGATCTCGCGCGGAGCCACGACCGCGCCGAGCTGCCGTCGCGCATGGCCCATGATCTTCAGGCGCAGTTCCTCGCTCGGCTCGAACCCGACTTTGAGCTCGACGAAGGCCTTGACGGCTTGTCCGGCGATCGGGTCGGGAACGCCGATCACGCCGGCCTGCGCCACCGCCGGATGGGTCATGAGGGCGCTCTCGACCTCGAACGGGCTGATCAGGTGACCCGCAGACTTGATGACATCGTCGGCGCGGCCGATGAACCAGAAGTTGCCGGCGCGATCGCGCCGCGCGAGATCGCCCGCCAGGTACCAGCCGTCGACGAAGCTCGCCCGGTAACGCTCGGGACTCTCGAGATAGCTGCTGAACATCGACGGCCATCCGGGCCTGAGCGCGATCTCCCCCACCTCATCGGGCGAGTCGATGATCTCGAGCTTCCCCGCCGCGGCGCTGCGGACGACGCGCGCCTCGATCCCCGGAACCGCGCGGCCCATCGACCCCGGCAGCACGTCGCAGGCGGCGAAGTTGGCGATCATGATGGCCCCGGTCTCCGTCTGCCACCAGGTGTCGTGGAACGGCATGCCGAGCGCCTCGACGCCCCAGGTGACCGCTTCCGCGTTGAGCGGCTCGCCCACGCTCGCCATGTGGCGCAGGCGCGGATACCTTCGCTCGCGGGCGAGCGCCGTGCCGGCTTTCATCAGCATGCGGATCGCGGTCGGCGCGGTGTACCAGACGTTGACCCGCTCCTCCTCGAGCATCCGATACCAGCGCTGCGGGTCGAATTCCTCGCGGTCGACGATCAGGGTCACGCCGCAGGTGAGGGGTCCGATCAGACCATAGGCGATGCCCGTGACCCAGCCGGGATCGGCGGTGCACCAGAAGATCTCCCGCGGGTGCAGGTCGAGAACGAGCCGGCTGGTGGCGTATTGAGCCACCACCGCCGCATGGGTCAGGGTGACGCCCTTCGGCTTGCCGGTCGTGCCGCTCGTGAAGTGCAGCAGCGCCACGTCCTCATCGCGGGTCGGCGCGGTCTCGCCGATTCCCGGGGCGAGGCTCATGAGCGCGTGGAAGTCCACCGTGCCTGCGGGAAGCTCCCCTGAGGCGGCATCGCGCACGATGAGCACGTGGCGAAGCTCCGGCAGGACGGGCTGGATACCCGCCACCTTGCGCCGATAGAGGCTTTCGGTCGTGACGAGCGCCTTGATGTGGCCGAGCTGCAGCCGGGTCTTCAGCGGCTCGGGGCCGAAGGCCGAGAACAGCGAGCAGAAGACGTTGCCGGCCTTGAGGGCTCCCAGGCAGACCGTGAACAGCTCGGGCGCCCGGCCGAGAAGCGTGGCGACGGTGGCGCCGCGCTCGATGCCGAGATGACTCAACACCCCGGCGAACCGGCTCGCGCGCCGATCGAGCTCCGCGTAGGTCAGATCCAGCCGGTTCCAGTCCCGGTCGATGAACCGCGCGGCGATCTGCTCACCGCGTCCCTGCTCAACCTGGCGTGCGAGCGCCTCCTGCGCGATGTTGAGCCGCGGTCCCGAATCGCCGGTGAGCTCGCGCCGCGCCGCCTGCCAGTCGAATGTCCTGCGGGCCGTCTCGTAGTCGGCCAGGTAATGGTCCGCGGCCGCCGGTGGACTCTTGCGGATGGTGAGCGCTGCCACGGTTCCCTTCGCCTCGGCTCCGAGCGGTGACGCCGGTCACAGGGTGAGGTGAGGGGGGCTGTTCCGGTACGCGGGTATCGCGCTCGCGCTCGCGAACGCCTCGCCGGCGCGGGCCGCCGCCCTGGCCCCGGGAGCTGCCGGAGTCGGATCGAGCGCACGCAGCAGCTCGCGCACCGGGCGCGGGGCGAGCTCGGCCCATTCGATCGCCGCCCCGGCGCTCGTCCCGCGGACCACGTGAGCCGCGAGACGGACCCGTCTTGCCGGGAGCCTGCCGGGCAACACGACTTCGACTTCGAGGCGCGTCCAGGGCGCCAGGCGGTGCGCCGTGCGGACCCAGGCGCCGCTGATACTGACGTTCGCCGTGACTCCCGGCACGGCATCCCCGGATCCGGCGATGAGCCGAACGGGGGTCTGCAGCGCGATGCGACGGCCCCAGCGATGCTCCACGTTGACCTGCCTCGTCCGCCGTTCAGCCTGCGATGCAGGACAGGATCCCCCGTGCGCCCGGCCGACGGCAATAAGGACTACCCGCTACGGCCGGGGCGCGCCGCTTTCGCGCCGGGCGGCGCGAGGCCATCGGACGGGAGGCGACCGGGCTACTTTCCGGGCGCACGGTCGAGATACTCGAGTCCGAGCGCGGCGAGCTTCTCCCTCATGCGGTGGATGTCGATGCCGAGCTCGCCGGCGGCGAGGCGCGCGCGCTCCTCTTCCCGAGCCACCGCGCGCTTCGCGGCGTCGTCCGCGATTCGCACCGCATGTTCCCGCCTGACGGCGACGACCCCGTCGTCATCCGCCACGATTACATCACCCGGTGAGATCTGCTGACCGGCGCAGGTGACGGGAACGTTGACCGCTCCGAGAGTCTCGCCGAGGGTGCCGTGTGCCGAGATGCACTTGCTCCACGCGGGAAAGCGCATTTCCGTGAGCGCCGCCACATCGCGCACGCCCGCATCGATGACCACCGCCTTGACTGCGCGAGCCTTCAACGCGGTCGCCAGCAGCTCGCCGACATAACCGTCCGAGCACGGGGAGTCCGGTGCGACGACCAGAACGTCTCCGGGACGGCAGACCTCGACCGCGACGTCGATCATGCAATGGTCGCCCGGTGGGACGAGCACGGTGACGGCCGCGCCGGCGATCGCGACGCCGGAATAGATGGGCCTCATGTAGGAGGCGAGGAGGCCGGTGCGGCGCTGCGCCTCGTGCACCGTCACCACGCCGATCTCGCCCAGGTCCTGGACCACCGCCGGATCCGGGCGCGCAAACTCGCGAATGACGATGTGCTTGCTCACGGAGACTCCTCGCAGCACGTGCGCTTCCACCCCGCGGCGGAGCACCGACTCGGGTCCATCACCACTCAAGGCTAGCGAGGGCCTGCGGTCCGGCAATCGGCGAAAGTACGTAGTCCGGTTCGGCTGACGGTAACCCCGAGGAGCCGCACGACGGCAGGGATCCCTCCGGCGGAGCACGCCGCGGACGCCGGCGCATGCTCCGGCTTGGCCGCAGGCGCTCCTTCGGACAGTACCTGTTTACTCTTCCTGCGGCCTGTGGGAGCGTTGGGTTCGATCGCGACGTTCGCGGTCGACGGAGCACCGCCGGGAGAATGCGCAGGCCTTCGGGCCCGGGATCCCGGATGCTCGGAGGAGATCGTTATGAGTGCCGTCGTCCTTGCCGTCTTCGGTGACTTCAAGAGCGCCGAGCGTGCGCGTGTGGCATTGTTCCACGACGGTTTTCCCACCGACCGTGTCGAGCTGGCGGCAGGCGAGGAGCCCGGACCGGCGGCCCTGGAGCCGGCGCAGTCGCCTTCCGGGCGGCTCGCCCAGTACTTTCACGTGCTGTTCGAGGGTGACGAGCCGCCGAGGCAGTCGGAGCGCCTGGCCCGGCTCGTCCTCGAGCACGGTGCCGCGACCCTCGCCGTCCTGCCACGCGGACAAGTCGAGGTCCGCCGAGCGATCGAGTTGCTGTCGCAGGCGCATCCCGAGGAGATGCTCCGGCACGATCTCGGGAAGCACGCGCTGGAAGGGGCAGCCTCCCCGCACGAGGCCCCGTGGATTCGCATCTTTCGATTGCACCACCGCGCCGGTGAGCCGGACTGCATCTATTGCCGGCTCTTTCCGGGCAGCCCTCACGAGACGCATTCCCACTGAAGGCAGCCGAGCTCGAGGATGCGAGCCGTGGGCGAGCTCATCGGCAAGAAGGTACGGGAGCAGGTTCGCGAACGCCTCGCCGCGCTCGAGAAGCCGGTCCGAATCCTCTACTTCACGCAGGCCCACGCCTGCGGCGCATGCGCGGAGCAGGGCTCGCTGCTCGAGGAGCTGTCGAAGCTCTCGAGCAGGATCTCCGTCGAGGTCCACGAGCTGGTGGCCGACGCGGAGCTCGCCAGGCGATTTCGCATCGACAAGGTCCCGGCCACCGTGCCTCTGGTGGGAGAGAAGGATTTCGGGATCCGCTTCTACGGCCTGACCGCGGGCTACGAGTTCACCTCGCTCCTCGAGGCGATCGGGATGATCTCCACGGCGCGGTCGGGTCTCGAGCCGGAGCTCGAGCGGTTGGCGGGCCGGATCTCGATGCCGACGCACCTCGAGATCCTGGTGACGCTCGGCTGCCCGTACTGCCCGAGCATGGTGCGCCTGGCGCATCAGCTCGCTTATCTCAACGAGCACGTGCGCGCCGACATGATCGACGCCGCGGAGTTTCCGACGCTGGTCGAGCGCTACCATGTCCAGGGTGTGCCGCGCACCGTGATCAACGAGCGCCCAGCGTTCGAGGGCGCCATGATGCCCGCCGCCGCCATCATGGCGATTCTCAAACAGCTCGAGCCGGAGGCGTACGCGGCGGTCGATGCCGCGCGCCGCGAAGCGCGGGGAGAACGGGCCGCGCGGGAGGCGAAAGCGCGCGAGCCGTATGAGGTGATCGTCGTCGGCGCGGGACCCGCGGGCCTGTCCGCTTCGCTCTACGCGGCGCGAAAGAATCGCCGGGTGGCGCTCATCGGCAAGCGCGCCGGCGGACAGATCAATGACACCGCTACCGTCGAGAACTACCTCGGCATGACCCGGATCGGCGGCAGCGAGCTGGCGGAGCTCTTCCGCAATCACGTGGAGAGCTACGCGGTCGCGGAGCGCTGTCACTCCGAGGTCAAGTCGGTTCGCCGCGGCGCGCAGGGCTTTGAAGTCGTGACCGGCGA
>JAKAZP010000030.1 GCA_021815905.1 Pseudomonadota bacterium
ACTGCCTTCGCGATTCCGAGGGCCCGATCCGGTGGCCGACCCTGAGGGTAATATGGCCCTCTCTTGGGACTTCGGGCCTGGACGCGTGCTGACCATCGATATCGGCGACGACGGCAAGCTGACGTATGCCGCTCTGTTAGGGGGAGGGGTGAAGCGACATGGCGTGGAGCAGCTTAACGGTCATATTCCGAAGGTTATTCTCGAGACGATCGACGAGATCCACGAGCGATCCGGCGCTGCCGGTTGAGATCGGCGCCGGCGAGGACTTCGTTCGCTTCATTCTGTCGCACAGCCAGTTCGCGCCGGGCCCGGGCCGGGTCAAGCCGCAGGCCCTGATGCCGATGTTCAACGCCGCGAAGGGACGCTTCGAGACCTCTACCCACCGCATTACGGGTCTGACCGATACCCAGGTCTGGGAGGTAGGCTACTCGTACGTCGAGAATCCCGCCGAAAAACGAGCTGTGAAGGCAAGCGGCATCGGGAAATTCGAGCTTGTGACGGGTCAGGGTCTTGCGCTCTGTGTGAACGGGGAGCCGTATCCGCGCCATGTGGACATCGTGAACTGGCCCGAGGACAAGGACGGGAGATTAATGCGAGCAACCGATATCGCAGACAAACTGAGACTCCACGTCGACCCGCGCGGTGAGAAGGCTCGTGGCTAACGAAGCAGCCGTAGCGGGGCACGGCTACCGTTCGATCCGCGCGCCAAATCGGTGTTTCGTCGACCACACGTGGAGATTCGGCTTTCGGTATCGCACGAGTCAAGGCAGCAAAAGTGCTGACAACGCCGGCCTATCCCCTGATCGAGGCCGCGCATTACCTTAACCTGCCGTTGAGCACTCTTCGGACGTGGTGCCTCGGACAGCCCCTGCGAGCCGATGCTAAAACACGCCGCTTTGACCCACTGATCCGCCTGGACGGCGACCAGCGGCATGCACTTTCGTTCCTGAACCTGGTCGAAGCGCACGTTCTTGCGGCAATCTGGCGCAAACACCGCATCCCGCTCTCCGTCGTCCGTCGCGCACTGGACGACGTCGCCAAGCAAATGCGAAGCGCCAGGCCGCTCGTGGCGATGCCATTTCAGACCGACGGTGTGGACCTGATTGTCAACCGCCTCGGGACGCTCATCAACCTCACTGGGGAACGGCCAACGGAGATGGCTGACGTTCTGCGCCGTAACCGTTCACCCCGCGGCGTTCTTTCCACTTGCGTGACGTCGTGGACAATTGCAATCCAGTAACGACTGGAGAGTAGCGATGGGACGTGGACGGAAGATCGGGACGGGACAGCAACGGAGCGCGCAGGTGTGGCGCAGCCTGGTGAGCGGGTTCGCGAACAGCGGTTTGGGGCTGGCGGCGTACTGCGCGCGCGAGGGGATATGCAAGGGGAGTTTTTATCGGTGGCGTGCGCTGCTGGGCGGCAGGGTGAAGCGTGCGGCAGTCGCGCTGCCCAAGTCGGTGGCGCCTGAGCCGGCGTTCGTGGATCTGGGGCCCCTGGCCGCGCCGAGTGCGCGGTTGGAGTTGCGGGTGGATCTCGGTGGCGGGGTGGTCCTGCACATTGCCCACGGCTGATGTTCTTTGCCGAGGGACAGATCCGGGTTCATCTGTACGGCCAGCCGGCGGATATGCGCAAATCGTACGACGGCTTGCAAGCCCTGGCGCGGCACGCGATGGGACGGGATCCTCTGGACGGAGCGCTCTACGCATTCGTCAACCGGCGCGGTACCCAGGCCAAGGTTCTGTATTTTGATCGCAGCGGCTTTTGCATCTGGGGCAAGCGGCTCGAGGCCGGACGATTCATCAGCGACTGGCGCACGGTGCGCACGCGGGAGATGGACTGGACGGGATTGAAGCTTCTTCTCGAGGGGATCGAGGGGCGGCAGGTGCGTAAGCGTTACGCGCTGCCGGATGCGATCAAAGCCCTATAAATAAAGCACGTTTGCGTGGGTCTTTGGTAAAATTACCGCCGTGGAAAGCACGGCACCGATCGACGCATCCGGGCCCCTTGAAGGGGTGGCGATCAGCGCGGATATCGCAGCGCTGATCCGCTCCAAGGATGAGCAGATCGCCGCGCTTCAGCACCAACTCGAGTGGTTCCGGCGTCAGATCTTTGGTCAGAAGAGCGAGCGCTTCGCCCCCGAGCCCCCTCCGCAGCAGATGTACCTCGGCGAGGTGGCGGCGCCGCCCGAGGCCCCCGCCGTGCCGCAGCGCACGATCGCCGCCCATACGCGGCGCGCGGCGCTGAAGGACGGCGCCGACACGGGCGAAGCCCTGCCGTTCTTCGATGAGTCGAAGGTCCCGATCCAGACCATCGTTCTGATGCATGCCGACCTCGAGGGCCTGAGCCCGGAGGAATACGAGATCATCGGCGAGAAGGTGACCTATCGTCTCGCCCAGCGCCCGGGGAGCTACCAGGTCCTCAAGTACCGCCGGCCCGTGGTGAAGCTCAAAGCGAGCGCGAAGATCCTCGGCCTTCCCGCCCCCGAGGGGGTGCTCGAAGGCAGTCGGGCGGATGTGAGCTTCCTCGCCGGGCTCCTGGTTGACAAGTTCCAGTGGCACTTGCCCCTCTACCGCCAGCACCAGCGGCTCGCGGCGAATGGCATCACGGTGAGCCGTCCCTGGCTCACGCAGCTGAGCCAGGACAGCATCGCTCTTCTCACCCCGATCTACACCGCCCAGTTCGCCTCGATCCTCGAGAGCCGGGTCAAGGCGATGGACGAGACGCCGATCAAGGCCGGTCGCTCAGGGCATGGCAAGATGAATACCGGGTACTTCTGGCCCGTCTATGGCGATCGGGACGAGGTGTGCTTCCCCTTCCACGCCTCGCGTCATCACGACACCGTGCGCGCCACGCTCGGTCTTCGGCACGCGCCGGACTCGGTCCTGATCACGGACGGCTACGCCGCGTACGAGCGCTACGCGAAGAAGATCGGTCTCACCCACGCCCAATGTTGGGCGCATACCCGCCGAGGGTTCTTCGAGGCTCTCGCCTCTCATCCGACGGAAATCGAGCAGGCACTCGGGCAGATCAAGGCGCTCTACGCAATCGAGACCGAGATCCGGGAACGCGGCCTCAAGGGCGAAGCGAAGCAGCTGCATCGGCTCACCCACAGTAAGCCGAAGGTCGATTACTTCTTCGAATGGGTCGAGCGACAGATCGCCTCCGTGGGCTTGACCCCGACGGATCCGTTCATCGAAGCGCTGAACTACGCCCGCAAACGGCGCACGGGGCTCGAGGTCTTCCTCACCGATCCAGACGTTCCGATGGACACCAACCATCTCGAGCGCGCCCTGCGCGTCATCCCGATGGGGAGGAAATCCTGGCTCTTCTGCTGGACGGAGCTCGGCGCGAAGCATGTCGGCATCATCCAGAGCCTGATCGTCACCTGCCGCCTGCACGGCATCGACCCCTATACGTACCTGGTCGACGTCCTGCAGCGCGTAGCCGATCATCCTGCCGCCCGCGTCACCGAGCTCACGCCACGGCTGTGGACAGAGCGCTTCGCGGCCAACCCCCTGCGCTCGGACATCCACGAGTTCCCGATCTGATCCAGAACGCCGCGTAGTTAACGGTTACGCCAGTCGAGCACTTCGGGCACCAGCGGAACATCAAGACCCTCGCCCGTCTTGGTTCTGGTCGCCGGCAGGCGCCACACCGCACCTGACGGCGAAAGGGCCTCGAGATCGAAATCCTCCCAACGTGCGCCGAGCAATTCGCCCTTGCGCACACAGAGCGCCAGCAACAGCTTAATGGCCAGAAGGTTGTCCTCGCCGAAGCTCGCTGACTCGCGGATCTTCTCAAACAGTTGTGCGAGCTCGTCGCTGCTCAATGCGCGGCTGCACGGCCGTTCGGTACCACCGGCGTCCAGGCGCGGTGAGAAATCGGCGGCCGGGTTGCTCGAGAGGAAACGACACCGCACGCCGAAGGCGAAAATCCTACGTGTGAACCGCAGCAGGTCGTTGGCGGCGGTGGGAGCCCGGCCCTTGATCTCATCGAGCATGCGAGCCACGTCCGCGGGCGTAATTTCACAGGCCGGCAGGCGCCCGAGCTTCGGCAGCAGGTACTTGTCGAGATACCGGCGCGGCACGCCGGGGTGCCTGAGGCCGCGGGCCTGGACTTCGGCCCGGTACCAGTCCTCGCACAGTGACTTGAACGACCCCTTCTGCCGCTCCTCCGCCAGCGTAGCCTGCCGGACCGCCAACGGATCCTGCTGCTTGTCGAGCAGCACGCGCGCCTGACGCGCCTCGATGCGCGCTTGGGCGAGCGGCATGTCCGGATAGTTGCCGAGGGTAAGCCAGTGTGGCCGGCCTGCGAAGGTATAGCGCAATGTCCACGACGCGCTATCGCGGTTCTGCTTGCGCAGGTAGAGCCCATCGCCGTCGCTCAAGAGCACCGATTTGCCCGCCCGATGGGCTCGATCCACCGCCAGCGCTGTGAGTTTCGCGCGTGCCATCTCGCCCCCTGTTCTCGGGTGGTTCGTGGAGTGCCGCAGGCACTGCGCGAACCACCTTGCTCGTCGAATGGCAGCTACAGATCTAGCTACAACTCGATGGCGTTTCAGCTACCCCTCTAGCTACAAATGTAGCCCAGAGGCCGCTGGAGGCTAGTGGACGTTATTGGGCGAAATACCTTGAAACTCAATGGTTTGCAGCGATCTTTCCGGAAGACTCCGGACGCCGCCGGAAGTCACTCGATATTCTGCACCTGCTCGCGCATCTGCTCGATCAGGACCTTCATGTCGACGGCGGCGCGGGTCGTCTCGAGATCCTGGGACTTCGAGGACAGCGTGTTCGCCTCGCGATTGAGCTCCTGCATCAGGAAGTCGAGGCGGCGCCCGGCGGGCTCGTGCCCGCGGGTGACCCGCCGGACCTCCTCGATGTGCGCCGCGAGCCGGTCGAGCTCCTCGTCCACGTCGAGCCGCTGCAGCATGAGCGCGAGTTCCTGCTCGATCCGATCGCGATCGATCTCGGCCTGCAGCTCCGCCAGGCGCTCCTCGAGGCGAGCGCGGATGCGGCCCTGCACGTCCGGAAGGCGGACACGCACCTGCTCGACGAGGCTCGCGAGCGCGATGCAGCGCTGCTCGATGAGTTCGCACAGCCGTTTGCCCTCGCGCGCGCGCGCCGCGGCGAGATCGCGCAGTGTGCCAACGAACATGTCGCGGGCGGCTCCGAGGAGCTCCTCACCGCCCGTGCTCTCGCTGCGCAGCACGCCGGGCCAGCGCATCACCTCGAGCGGGCTCACGACGGCCCCGCCGCTCGGCAGCATCGCCGTCACGTCTCGGACCCGTGCGAGCACCCGCGCGAGCGCCTCGGCGTCGAGGTCGAGCCTCTGCTCGGCGCCCTGCACGCCGCGGCAGGAGATCGTGCAGTCGACCTTGCCGCGTTTGAGCTCCTGGGTGCAGGCACGCCGCAGCTCGGGCTCGAGGGCGCGCAGATCCTCGGGCAGCCGCAGTCCGATCTCGAGGAAGCGGTGATTGACGCTGCGCAGCTCGCACACGAGCGTGCCCCACGGACCGCAGGCCTCGCGCCGCGCGAAGCCCGTCATGCTCGAGATCATGGGTGAAGACCGTCCTGTACAGATCCGTTCGTTCCGATGCGCGCGGCAAGCCGGTTCGGCGGCGCGGCGCCCGGGCAGCCTATCAGGCTCGCGACGCGGAGCCTACCGCGTCGCTTACCTCGCCGGCGGCGGGGGTGCTATAAAGCGCGGCGGGCGGGTCAGTCGATCCAGGCGGTCCTTTTGCAGGTCGAGTACGCAGATTTGAGCCTCGTCGGCAACCGCGACGACAACCAGGACCGGGTCGCGATCGCCGTCGCGGAGCACGCGGTCCTGCTGGTGGTCGTCGATGGCATGGGCGGCCATGCGGAGGGCGCCCGGGCCGCGGAGGTGACGCGCCAGGTCATTCTCGAGAGTTTCTGGCACACGCCCCTGCCGCTCTTCGACCCCTTGGGCTTCCTGCATCTGACGATCGGGCGCGCTCACGAGGAGGTCGTGCGCATCGGCTCGCATCTGCCGCTCGAGCAGCGGCCGCGGGCGACCTGCGCGGTGTGCCTGGTGCAGGAGCAGTGGGCCTGGTGGGCACACGTCGGCGACAGCCGCATCTACCATCTGCGCCGCGGCGCCGTCGTGCGGCGCACGCGCGATCACAGCCACGTCGAGCTGCTCTACCGCGAGGGCCTGATCACGGCCGAGCAGGCGCAGACGCACCCGATGCGCAATTTCGTGGAATGCTGCCTCGGAGGCGATGCCGTGCTGCCGGACATGTCCGTGGGCCGTCGCTGCGACCTCGAGCCGGACGACGTCCTGCTCCTCTGCACCGATGGGCTCTGGAGCGGCGCCCGCGACGAGCAGCTGGCGGGTCTCGCGACGCCCGGTCAGCCGCTCCGCGCGACGCTCCTGTCCCTCTGCGAGCGTGCGGTCGCCGCGAACGGCGCCGCGAGCGACAACACTTCGGCGGCCGCGCTGCGATGGCAGGGCCGATGAGCGGCGCCCGCAGCGCAAGCCGCACGAGACCGAGCGGACGCGAGGCCGACGAGTTGCGCGCGGTGCGCTTCACGCGTGGTGCCGTCAAGCATGCCGAGGGCTCCGTCGTCGTCGAGTTCGGGGATACGCGGGTGCTGTGCACCGCCTCGGTCGAGGACTTCGTTCCGGCGTTCCTGCGCGGCAAGGGCCAGGGATGGGTCACCGCGGAGTACGGCATGCTGCCGCGCTCGACCCACACGCGCACCGGGCGCGAGGCGGCGCGCGGCAAGCAAAGCGGGCGCACGCAGGAGATCCAGCGCCTGATCGGCCGCTCGCTGCGCGCCGTCGTGGATATGAGGGCTCTCGGGGAGCGCACGGTCACGATCGACTGCGACGTGCTGCAGGCGGACGGAGGCACGCGGACGGCCTCTATCACGGGCGGCTACGTCGCGCTCGCCGAGGCCTGCGAGGGGCTCGTGCGGCGCGGCGCCATCCCCGCCGATCCGCTGCACGGGCAGATCGCGGCCGTGTCCGTCGGGATCTACGGGGGCCGGCCGGTGCTCGATCTCGATTACGCGGAGGACTCGGCGGCGGAGACGGACATGAACGTCGTCATGAACGACGGCGGCGGCTTCGTCGAGGTTCAGGGAACGGCCGAGGGCCACGCGTTCCGGCGCCACGAGCTCGATCGGCTCCTCGATCTCGCGGCCGGCGGCCTCGAGCGGCTGTTCGCGCTGCAGGCGCAAGTCCTGGGCCGCCGGCCTTGAAAATCGTGCTCGCGAGCGCCAACGCGGGCAAGCTCCGCGAGCTCGCGGCGCTGCTCGCACCGCTCGACTTGCGGCTCGTGTCCGCGCCGAGCCTCGGCATCGCATCGCCGCCGGAGACGGGGCCGACCTTCCTCGACAATGCGCTCATCAAGGCTCGCCATGCGGCGGGCGCTTCGGGACTGCCTGCGCTCGCGGACGACTCCGGCATCGAGGTGGACGCCCTCGGCGGCGAGCCGGGGGTACGGTCGGCCCGCTACGCGGGCGAGGGTGCGAGCGATCTGGAGAATCTCGAGAAGCTGCTCGCCGCGCTGCGCGCAGTCCCCGAAGTGCGGCGGACGGCGCGCTATCGGTGCGTCCTCGCATTCGTCGCGAACGCCGCTGATCCGGAGCCGATCATCGGTGAAGGCACCTGGGAGGGGCGGATCGCGGAGGTGCCGCGGGGCCGCGGCGGCTTCGGCTACGATCCGATCTTCGTGCCGCTCGACGGCAGGGGCGGGGAGGTCCCGCGGACGGCGGCCGAGCTCGAGCCGTGGGAGAAGGACGCGGTGAGCCACCGCGCCCGGGCGCTCGAGGCCTTCAGGACCCGGCTCGGCCGCGCTTGACGCAATGCCCGGGCCGCGGCATTGATCGGCACCACCCATGACGCTCAGCGCACCACCTCTCGGGCTCTACGTGCACTTCCCCTGGTGCGTGCGCAAGTGTCCGTACTGTGACTTCAACTCCCACACCCTGCGCGATGTGCTGCCCGAGGAGCGCTACGTCTCGGCCCTGATCGAGGACCTCGCGCACCAGCTGCCCGCGGCGGCAGGGCGGCGCCTGACGAGCGTCTTTCTCGGGGGCGGCACGCCGAGCCTGTTCTCGCCGGCCTCGATCGGCCGCATCCTCGATGCGGCCCGCGCCGCGCCGGGCCTGGACGGCGAGATCGAGGTGACGCTCGAGGCCAACCCCGGAGCCGTCGAGCGCGGGCGATTCGGCGAATACCGCGCGGCCGGCGTCAATCGAGTCTCGCTCGGCGCACAGAGCTTCGATCCGGCGAGGCTGCGCGCGCTCGGCCGGATCCACTCGCCTGACGAGACTCGCAGGGCCGCCGAGGAGCTGCACGCCGCGGACCTCCCGAACTTCAATCTCGATCTCATGTACGCCCTGCCGGACCAAGACGCAGCGGACGCGCTCGCGGACGTGGAGCAGGCCATCGGACTCGCTCCGGCGCACGTCTCGCACTATCAGCTCACGATCGAAGCCGGGACGGTGTTCGCCGCCTCCCCCCCGCCACTGCCGTCGGACGACGCAGCGGCGGAAATGCTCGACGTCTGCGGGGAGCGGCTCGCCGGGGCCGGCTACGAGCGCTATGAGACTTCCGCGTACGCACGCGATGCGCGGCGTGCGCGCCACAACGGTAACTACTGGAGCTTCGGGGACTATCTCGGCATCGGCGCGGGGGCTCACGGCAAGCTCACCGATCCGCAGGCCGGCCGCATCGTGCGCACCGTCCACGCGCGCGAGCCGCGCCGCTACCTCGCCGTGCCCACGAGCCTGGTCCGCCGGGCCGTCGAGCCCGAGGACCTCCCCTTCGAGTTCATGCTGAACGCGCTGCGGCTCCTCGAGGGGTTCGAGGTTCGGCTCTTCGAGACGCGCACCGGCTTGAGCTTCGCCAAGGTGCGGCGCGTGCTCGAGCGCCTCGAGGCGCGGGGCCTCGTGATCTGCGCGGGATCGTGCTGGAAGCCGACGCCGCTCGGCGCCCGGTTCCTCAACGATCTGCTCCTCGAGTTCCTGCCGGATGCGCAGGGCACCGCTTCAGGCTCAGTATCAACGGCTCGAAGCACCTTGAGCGCGGCCGACCGGCGCCGGCCGTTATACACAGGCCACGATTCGGCTGCCGGTAAATGAGACAATTACAGACGATACCGGCTATTCAGCTCGATATGAGCACTGCAACTCATTGATGGGAAAAGGAGAAATGGGCTGGTTAATAATTGACCAAGTTAACGAAAATGCAATGTGACACGCAATTTCGTGGCATCGGAGAGCCGAGATCCACAGATTTATCCACAGCTTCTGTGGATAGATGAAATTTTCCCGGTCGAATCCGGCCGTTGCCCGCTAGAGCTCGCAAGGCCGGCAACAAGACGGCGCCGAAAGCCTTGAGATGCAGTCGATTGACCGGTACACTCCCGCGCCCTTTTTACCTCAGACGTCCATCGGTCGGTGCGAGAGCCATGAAAGCGTCGATTCATCCCGAGTACCAAGTGATCAACGTCGTCTGCACCTGCGGCAACACGTTCAAGACGCGCTCCACGCTCGGCCACGACCTGCAGGTCGAGGTCTGCTCCAACTGCCATCCGTTCTACACGGGCAAGCAGAAGATCGTCGACACCGCCGGGCGCGTCGACAAGTTCCGCAAGAAGTACGGCGCCGCCGCGAGCCGCACGACGCGCGCTGCCGACGCAGGCTGACGACACGCCTGCGCCGCGACGAGCACTGCGGCCGCCTCGCGGGTGGCCGACAGTCGCTCGGCCGGGCTCGATTGCCTTGATTCCGGCCGCGGACCGTGTAACGCTCGGTGTCGCTCGCCCAACCTCGGGTCTGCGCCGAGTCTGCGCGGAAGCGAAATCAACATGACCGAGAGCAAGTTCGAGCTTGTCGACCCCGCCACGGGCCGCAAGACCGAGGTTCCCGTACGCGCCGGTACGATCGGACCGAGCGTTCTCGACATCGCCTCGCTCTACAAGGACTACGGGGCCTTCACGTTCGACCCGGGATTCGGCGTCACCGCGGCGTGCGACAGCAAGATCACCTACATCGACGGGGATGCGGGCGTGCTGCTCTACCGCGGCTACCCCGTCGAGCAGCTCGCGGAGAGGAGCAGCTTCACCGAGGTGTGCTATCTCATCCTCTACGGCGAGCTGCCGAGCCGGCGCCAGATCGAGGAGTTCACGCGCAGCATCCGTCATCACACGATGATCAACGAGACGCTGCTGCGCTTCTTCAACGGCTTCCATCACAATGCCCATCCGATGGCGATGGCCTCGGCGGTGGTGGCATCGCTCTCGGCCTTCTACCACGACTCGATGGACATCTATAACCCGCGCCATCGGGAGATCTTCGCCCACCGCATCATCGCGAAGATGCCGACCATCGCGGCGGCGGCCCACAAGCATTCGCTCGGGCAGCCGTTCATCTATCCGCGCAACGACCTCGACTACTGCAGCAACCTGCTGCACATGTTCTTCAGCGTGCCGTGCGAGCCGTACCTCGTCGATCCGGTGGCGGCCCAGGCGCTCGATCTGCTCTTCATCCTGCACGCCGACCACGAGCAGAATGCGAGCACCTCGACGGTGCGCCTCGCCGGCAGCACCGGCGCGAATCCGTACGCGGCGATCTCGGCCGGCGTCTCGGCGCTCTGGGGCCCGGCCCACGGCGGTGCGAACGAGGCCGTGCTCACGATGCTCGAGCAGATCGGCACGGTCGACAACATCCCGAAGTTCCTCGCGATGGCGAAGGACCGCACGAGCCACTTCCGGCTGATGGGATTCGGCCACCGCGTCTACAAGAACTTCGATCCGCGGGCGCAGATCATCCGCGAGATGTGCCACAAGGTGCTCGCCAAGCTCGGCCGGGCGGACAACCCGCTGTTCGAGCTCGCACTGCGGCTCGAGGAGATCGCGCTGAAGGACGAGTACTTCGTCTCGCGCAAGCTCTACCCGAACGTCGATTTCTACTCCGGCATCATCTACAGCGCGATCGGCATTCCGCGCTCGATGTTCACGGTGATGTTCGCGATCGCCCGCACGGTCGGCTGGGTCGCGCACTGGCAGGAGATGATCTCCGATCCGCACATGCGCATCGGGCGGCCGCGGCAGCTGTACACGGGCCCGACGCGCCGCGACTACACCGAGATCGGCAAGCGCGGCTGAGGCGCGCACGCGCCGCTCAGCCGGCGAGGAGCGCCTCGAGCTCCGTCAGATCCGCGCGCCGCATGGGCCGCCCGTCGACGGGGCTCACCGGCGCCTGCCGGATCCCGTCGGTCGGGAACACGGTGGCCTCGATCGCCCGATCGGCGATCTCGAATCGTACGCCGGGATACTCGAGCACCCGTTCCGCGTTCATCTTCACGCGCCGCGCCGTGACCTCGTGCCGGATGCCCTGGTCGGCGAGGCTCAACGCGACCGATTCCGCAATGTCCGCGAAGACGTGCAGCTGCACGTCGGAATGCTGAGTCGCGGTGCCGGCGAGCACGGGCCCCACGAGCCGCGGATCGAACGGCGTGAGCCTGCGCATCGCCGCGAGCGCCGCGCGGCGCAGAGCGTGGAGCAGTTCGGTGTGCGCCGCGCCGCCGAACAGGCGCTGATACTCGCCGAGCGCCGCCTCGATCTCGATGTTCTTCGGCAATACCGCGCCGTCCGTCACCCCGAAGCGGTCCGCCGCTTTACGCTTCGCGGCGCCGAAGTCGCGGATGCCGTGTTCGCACATCACCCGGGCCGCCTCCTGGGCGAGCGCACGCCGGAGATGGTCGTTGCGCACGGGGTGTCTCTTGGGCATCGGGGATCTCGCGCAGCGCGCTCGCCGCGGCGGCTTAGAACAGGGACTGGCCGCCCGCGATCCCGGTCTCACTCGATGCGCCGCTCGCCCGGGACGGCCGGGGACCGGGGGGCAGATGGTTCACCATGAACGTCTCGAGGATGGCATTCGGATTCTCCACGGTCGCGAGCCGGCCCGTGGTCGGGGAGATGTGCAGCGTCACGAGTCCCTCCGGCATCGGGCGCACCCTGTCGGGCACCCCCTTCAGCGCCTCGCGCATGAAGTCGATCCAGATCGGCAGCGCCGCGGTCGCGCCCTGCTCGTTCGAGCCGAGCGAGCGCTCCCCATCGTATCCGACCCAGACGCTCGCAACGAGGTTCGGCGCGTAGCCGTTGAACCAGGCATCGCGCGGGCCGTTGGACGTGCCGGTCTTCCCGGCGAGGTCGGTGCGGTGCAGTACACCCGCGGCCCGGCCGGTACCGTGCCGAATCACGCTCTGCATCAGGCTCGTCATGAGGTAGTCGTTTTGCGGGCTGATCACCTGCGGCGCGAGCAGACTCTGCGGAAGGGCCCCGGGCCCGCCGCGGACGGTGTCCGCCACGGCGAGAAAGGCCGACGCGGAAAGCTCGGGCGGCGAAGCCGCCGGCGTGGCTGAATG
>JAKAZP010000031.1 GCA_021815905.1 Pseudomonadota bacterium
CCCGGAGCGGGTCAGGCGCGAGATCGAGGAAATCATCGGCATCGAGGCGGCCGATGCCGCGCTCGTGAGCGCGAAGACCGGCGAGGGAGTGCCGCAGCTGCTCGAGAGCCTGATCCGCAGGATCCCCCCGCCGAAGGGTGATCCCGAGGCGCCGCTGCAGGCGCTCATCATCGATTCCTGGTTCGACAACTACGTCGGGGTGGTATCCCTGGTGCGGGTCGTCAACGGCTCGGTCAGGACCGGGGAGAAGATCCGCGTCGTGTCCACGGGTCGCAGCCACACCGTCGATCGCCTCGGCCGCTTCACGCCGAAGCCGATCGTGGAGCAGGCGCTCTTGACCGGCGACGTCGGCTTCATCGTCGCCGGCATCAAGGAGATCGACGGGGCGCCGGTCGGGGACACCGTGACGCTCGAGAGCCGCCCCGCGTCGGCGCCGTTGCCGGGGTTCAGGCAGATCAAGCCGCGGGTGTTCGCGGGGCTGTTCCCGGTGAACTCCGAGGACTACGAGAGCTTTCGCGATGCGCTCGCGAAGCTCAAGTTGAACGACTCGGCGCTGCAGTACGAGCCGGAGGTCTCCGGAGCGCTCGGATTCGGCTTTCGCTGCGGGTTTCTCGGGCTGCTGCACATGGACATCGTGCAGGAGCGGCTCGAGCGCGAGTACGAGCTCGACCTGGTCACCAGCGCCCCGACGGTGGTCTACGAAGTGGCGCGCACCGACGGCAAGGTCGAATACGTCGACAATCCGGCGAAACTCCCCGCCTCGAACGAGATCGCGGAGATCCGCGAGCCGGTCATCATCGCCAACATCCTGATGCCGCCCGAGCACGTCGGCGCGGTGCTCAAGCTCTGCAACGACAAGCGCGGCACGCAGAAGAAGATGCTGTACCTCGGCACGCAGGTGTCGCTGCAGTACGCGCTGCCGCTCGCCGAGGTGGTGCTCGATTTCTTCGATCGTCTGAAGTCGGTGAGCCGCGGCTACGCCTCCTTCGATTACGAGTTCTCGCACTTCGAGGCCGCCCCGCTCGTGAAGCTCGACATCCTCATCAACGGCGAGAAGGTGGATGCGCTCTCGATCATCGTGCATCGCGAGAGCGCCTATCAGCGCGGGCGCGAGCTCGTCGACAAGATGCACGAGCTCATTCCGCGACAGATGTTCGAAGTCGCCGTGCAGGCGGCCATCGGCAGCGCGGTCATCGCGCGCGCGACCGTCAAGGCGCTGCGCAAGAACGTGCTGGCCAAGTGCTACGGCGGCGACATCACCCGCAAGCGCAAGCTCCTCGAGAAACAGAAGGAAGGAAAGAAGCGTATGAAACAACTCGGTCGGGTCGAGATTCCTCAGGAGGCGTTCCTCGCCGTCCTGAAGGTCGGCCGCAAGTAGCCGGCGGCGAGGGCTCGCGATGCCTCCCGTCCTGATGCAGGTCATCCTCGCGCTGGCGTGGCTCGCGCTGCCCGTCGGGCTCGTGTGCCTGGTCGATGACTGGTTCCTTCGCCCGCGCCGCCAGATCGCCGCGGCCCCCCATCCCGCTCCGGATCCGAAGGTCGTTTCCCTGGCGTACCACCTGCTGCCGCTGCTCATCGGGGCCGCGGTCGTGCGGCTGCTGGTGGCGGAGCAGGTGCAGTTCAGCCTGGTGCTGTTCGCGATCTCGGTCGTGACCGGCATCGTCTGGGCGGTGGATGCGGCGGTGCTGCGACGCCTGCGGGCGGCGGCGGCCAAGGCGGCCGGCAAGGACCCGGCGCTGATCGCCGAGCCCGGCACGGTCGATTACGCGCGCAGCTTCTTCCCCGTGGCGCTCGCCGTGCTGCTGTTGCGGGCCTTCGTGTTCGAGCCGTTCCGCATCCCCTCGGATTCCATGATGCCGACGCTGCTCGATGGGGATTTCATCCTGGTCGAGAAGTACGCCTACGGGCTGCGCCTGCCGGTCACCCGCACCAAGATCCTGGACACGGGCGAGCCGCAGCGCGGGGATGTGGTGGTTTTCCGCTATCCGCTCGACACTTCCGTGAACTACATCAAGCGCGTGGTCGGGCTGCCGGGCGATCATGTCATCGTGCGCAACGATCGCCTGATCATCAACGGCAAGCCCGTGCCGTTCAGGATCACGGGCACCTACAACGACGGCTGCTACGTCAACATGCAGCTCGCCACGGAGTGGCTCGGCGCGCACGTTCATCAGGCGCTGGTTTGTCCGGTGCCCCTCGAGGTGACCCCGTATCCGCTGCCCGGCTGCAAGCGGCGCGATGCGCGCGGCTATGTCTGCGGCGAGACGCCACCGCCGGGGGCGCTGCCGCTGCCGATCTCGCCTTCGGTCGATGAGACGATCCCGCCGGGTCACTACCTCATGATCGGCGACAACCGGGACAACAGCGATGACGGACGCGTCTGGGGCTACGTGCCCGAGAAGGACCTCGTCGGCAAGGCAACCTTTATCTGGTTCAATTGGGATCTGCAGCGTTCCGGCGGCCCGATCTGGAGCCGCATCGGAACGAGGATAAAATGAGGGGGGAGAGCCATGTTCCGCTACCAAAAGGGCCTGACGACCATCGGCTGGCTGGTGCTGCTCGTGCCGCTGGCGATCGTGGTGTACGCCGGTATTCGCGTCACGCCGCTTTACCTCAACTACATGAATGTCGCCCGTACGCTGAACCAGGTGGCGAGCACCTATCAGACCGGCGGGGCGAGCCCGGGGGCCATCCGCCAGTCCATCGAGGCGCATTTCATGATCGACGAGGTCGATTATCCGACGGTGCGGGACATCGCGATCTCCCGCTCCCGTCAGGGCTGGCAGCTCGAGGCGGCCTACTACGATGATGCGCACCTGTTCGGCCCGATCACACTCCGGGTGAAATTCGACAAGACCGTCACCTTCGGCAACAGTGGTGGCGGCTAGTCCCGACTGGCCGATCGGCTGGGTGCGCGCCCGGCTCGGCTACGAGCCCCGCGACCCGGCGCTGTTTCGCGCGGCCCTCACGCACCGCAGCGCCAGCGGCCCGAACAACGAGCGGCTGGAGTTTCTCGGCGATGCCGTGCTCAGCCTGGTGGTCGCCGGCCATCTGTACGCCGCCTTTCCCGAGGCCGCCGAGGGGCAATTGAGCCGGCTGCGCGCGCGCATCGTCAGCCAGGAGCCGCTCGCCGAGGTCGCCGCCTCGCTGGGTCTCGGCGATGCTCTGCGCCTGGGCTCAGGTGAGCTCAAGTCGGGGGGATTCCGCCGTCAGTCGATCCTGGCCGATGCGCTGGAGGCGGTCTGCGGGGCCGTGTTTCTCGACGGGGGTCTCGCCGCCGCGGAGCCGGTCATCGGACGGCTCTTCGGGCCGCGGCTCGCCTCGCTCCCCGTGCCGGCCGATCTCAAGGACGCGAAGACCAGGCTCCAGGAGTTCCTGCAGTCGCGCGCTCTGGCGCTGCCGCACTACTCGGTCGAGCGCATCGAAGGGGAGCCGCACGCGCAGACGTTCGAGGTCCGCTGCGAGGTCGCAGTGCTCGGCCTCACGGCCAAGGGCAGTGGCTCGAGCCGCCGGCGCGCCGAGCAGGAGTCCGCCGAGCGGATGCTGGCGGCGATCGAGGCACGAAAAACCGGCTGAGCGCATACTCTCGAGGCTCGCGCCTCTGAGCACCTGGCCAAGAGGCACTGCGCACCGCGCTCCCGTCATGACCGAGAATCCTGAATTCCGCTGCGGCTTCGCCGCCCTCGTCGGGCGCCCGAACGTCGGCAAGTCGACTCTGCTCAACGCCCTCATCGGGCAGAAGCTGAGCATCGTGACGCCGCGCCCACAGACCACGCGGCATCGCATCATCGGCATTGCGCAGCTGCCCGAGGCGCAGATCGCCTTCGTCGACACGCCGGGACTGCATCACCACGGCCGCCGTGCCCTCAACAAATCGATGAATCGCACCGCGGCCGCGGCGTTGGAGGAGGCCGATCTCGTGGTGCTGGTGGTCGAGGCGCTCGCGTGGACGGCCGAGGACGATCTCGCGCTCGCTCGCCTCGCGCGCTCGGGCCGGCCGGCACTGGTGGCCGTCAACAAGGTCGATCGGGTGCGTCCCAGGGAGCGGCTGTTGCCGTACCTCGGCGAGCTCGCCCGGCGCCATGAATTTCTCGCTCTCGTGCCGGTCTCGGCACTGAAGAGCCAGAACGTCGAGGAGCTGAGGCGCCTCATCGCGGCTCACCTGCCGGCTTCGCCGCCGCTCTTTCCGAGGGATCAGGTCACCGACCGCGGCATCGAGTTCCGCATTGCGGAGATGATCCGGGAGAAGCTCACTCTCGAGCTCAATCAGGAGCTGCCCTACGGCATCGCGGTCGAGGTGGAGCGGCTCGCCGAGGAGGAGGGAAGACTCGTGGTCGATGCGGCGGTCTGGGTCGATCGGGAGGGCCAGAAGCCGATCGTGATCGGCGCGCGCGGTGAGCGGCTGAAGCGTGTCGGCCGCTCGGCCCGAATGACGCTCAACGAGCTGCTCGGGCGGCGGTTGCACCTGAATCTCTGGGTCAAGGTGCGCGAGAACTGGGCGGACAACGCGCGGGCGCTGCGGGAGCTCGGGCTCGAGTGACGAGGGCGCTCCCGTGAACCGCCGCATCGAGCTCGCGCCCGGATACATCCTGCATCATCGACCCTATCGGGACACCAGCCGGATACTCGAGGTGCTGCTGCGCGATCACGGGCGGCTCACGCTCTTCGCCCGCGGCGTGCGCGGGCCCCGGGCGCGGCTGGCGGGCGTGCTGCAGCCGTTTCACCGGCTGCTCCTGTCCTTCCACCCCGGCCGGGACGCGGGCCAGCTCACCGCCGCGGAGAGCGCCGAGAGCGCCCCGCCGCTGCCGGCCGGCAGCCTCATGGCCGCGTTCTACCTGAGCGAGCTGCTGCTGAAGCTCACGACCCGGCACGACCCGCAGCCGGAGCTGTTCGAGGAGTACGGCCGCGCGCTCGCGGGGCTGCGCGCGGGCGGCCCGCTCGAGCCGCCGCTGCGCCTGTTCGAGAAGCGGCTGCTCGAGGTGCTCGGCTACGGGCTCGATCTCGCGGCCGAGGCGCGCACCGGCAGCCCCATCTCGGCCGAGGGGCACTACCGCTTCCGTGCTTCGGAAGGCCTGCTGCCCGCGGCCGCGGATGAGGCGGGCGTCGTCGCCGGGCGCTCGCTGCTCGCGCTCGCGCACGAGGAGCTCGGCGACGCCCGGGTGCTCGAGGACGCGCGCCGGGTGCTCGGCGCCGCGCTCGAGGAATGTCTCGAGGGCCGGGTGCTCGCCACGCGGCAGGTGGCGCGGGCGGTGGTGCGCAGGGGGTCGCATCCGCGGCGCGAGTAGGCAAAAATGCCACCCGACGGCCGCGTTCGGGCGCCGCCGGACTCATGAGGACCTGCCGTGTCTCATTCGCGCATCGCTTTGGGCGTCAACATCGATCATGTGGCCACCCTGCGCCAGGCACGGCGCGGGCGCTACCCGGATCCCGTGCACGCCGCGCTCCTCGCCGAAATGGCGGGCGCGGACAGCATCACGCTGCACCTGCGGGAGGATCGGCGCCACATCCAGGATTCCGACGTGCGCACGCTCCGCGCCCTGCTCAAGACCCACATGAACCTCGAGATGGCGGTGACCGAGGAGATGCTCGCGATCGCGGGCGAGGTGCGCCCGGCGGATTGCTGCTTCGTGCCGGAACGGCGCGAGGAGGTGACCACCGAGGGCGGCCTCGACGTCGCCTCGCAGGAAGAGCGCATGCGCGCGGCGGTCGCGCGGCTCTCGGCGCACGGCATTCGCGTGGCGCTGTTCATCGATCCGGATGCGCGCCAGGTCGAGGCGGCGGCCCGCATCCGGGCGCCGGCCATCGAGCTGCACACCGGGGCATACGCCGAGCACACCGGCGCGGCCCGGGCCAGGGAGCTCGAGCGTCTCGCCGTGTGCGCGCGGCAGGCCTCGGCGCTCGGCCTCGAGGTGCACGCCGGCCACGGCCTCGATTATCACAACGTGCAGCCCGTGGCGGCGATCCCCGAGATCGTCGAGCTCAACATCGGCCACGCCATCGTCGCGCGGGCGGTGTTCGACGGCCTCGCCGCCGCCGTGGGCGAGATGCGCGCGCTGATGCGGGCGGCGCGCGCATGATCTTCGGCATCGGCGTCGACGTCCTCGAGGTGCAACGGATCGGACGCACGCTCGAGCGCTTCGGGGAGCGTTTCATCGAGCACCTGTTGATGGAGCAGGAATGGGCGCAGCTCGCGCGCACGCGCCGCCGGGAGCGCTTCGTGGCCATGCGGTTTGCCGCCAAGGAGGCGATCGTCAAGGCGATGGGCACGGGCTTCTCGCACGGTGTCTGGATCAGGGACGTCGGGGTGGTGCAGAACGCCTGGGGCAAGCCCGAAGTGGTGTTCTCCGAGCGCGGCGATCGGGTGCGGCGCGGGCTCGGGATCGGAGACGGGCACGTGACGCTCACCGATGAGGCGGGGCTCGTGGTCGCGGTCGCGGTGCTCATGAAGGCGGGCGCATGAACTGTCTCGTGTTCGACATCGAGACCGTGCCCGATGTGGCGCTCGGGAGGCGGCTCTACGGCCTCGAGGGGCTCCCCGATGAGGAGGTCGCGAAAGCGATGTTCGCGCTCCGGCGGCAGGACTCGGGAGGGGAATTCCTGCCGCTCGAGCAGCACCGCATCGTCGCGATCTCCTGCGTCCTTCGCAGCCGTGACGGGCTGAAGGTCTGGAGCCTGGGCGATGCGGGCTCGAGCGAGGCGGAGCTCATCGAGCGGTTCTTCGACGGCATCGAGCGCTTCTCTCCGGACCTGGTCTCCTGGAACGGCAGCGGGTTCGACCTGCCCGTGCTCACCTACCGCGCGCTGCTCGCCGGAGTGCAGGCGCCGCGGTTCTGGGAAACCGGCGAGGGGGATCCGGCCTTCCGCTACAACAACTATCTCAGCCGCTACCACTGGCGCCACCTCGACCTCATGGACGTGCTCTCGGGCTTCCAGCCCCGCGGCCGCGTCTCGCTCGAGAACATGGCGCTGCTGCTCGGGCTGCCGGGCAAGCTCGGGTTCTCCGGCGCCAGGGTGTGGGAGTCGTACCTCGCGGGCGACATCCTCGGGATCCGCCGATACTGCGAGACCGACGTGCTCAACACCTACCTGATCCATCTGCGTTTCGAGCTGCTGCGCGGCCGGCTCGCGCGCGAGCGCTACGGCGAGGAGGTCGAGCGCGTCAAGTCGCTGCTGCGCTCGGGCAAGGAGCCGCACCTCACGGAGTTCCTGCGCGCCTGGGAGAGCGCCGGTTGAGCCGGGGAGCGAGCGGGCCCGGTCCCGCGCCGGCTTGCGAGACCGCGACGGTCGTCGGACTCACCCACGAGGGCGAGGGGGTGGTGCGCCAGGGCAAGACCGCCTTCGTGCCGGGAGCGCTGCCGGGGGAGATCGTGCGTTTCGAGCGTGTCCGGCGGCGCCGCCAGCACGATGAGGCGCGACTGCTCGAGGTGCTCGAGCCGGCGCCCGCGAGAGTGCTGCCCCGGTGCGCGCATTTCGGAGTCTGCGGCGGCTGCGCACTGCAGCACCTCGACCCCGCGGAGCAGCTCGCTCTGAAGGAGCGCGAGCTGCGCGAGAGCCTCGAGCGCGTCGCGCGGGTCGAGCCCCGCGCCTGGCTGCCGCCGCTCCCGGGTCCGGCCTGGGGATACCGGCGACGGGCGCGTCTCGGGGCGAAGTACGTCGATCGCAAGGAGCGTGTCGTGGTCGGCTTCCGGGAGCGCGCCAAGCCCTATGTCGCCGATCTCAGGGGCTGCGAGGTGTTGGTGCCCCAGGCGGCCGAGCTGATCGCCCCGCTCGCCGAGCTCATCGGCAGCCTCGAGATCCGCCGCCGGCTGCCGCAGATCGAGCTCGCGGTCGCCGACGATGCGATCGCCCTCGTGCTGCGGGTCCTCTGCGCTCCGTCCGCGGGCGACATCGAGCGGCTCGGGCAGTTCGCGGCCCGGCACGCCGTGCGCATCTATCTGCAGCCCGGGGGACTCGAGACGATCGAGGCGCTGCCCGCCGCGAGCGCCGCCGCGCCGCTGCATTACCGGCTGCCGGATTTCGGGCTCGAGCTCGAATTCGCTCCCAATGACTTCATTCAGATCAACGCGCCGGTCAATCGGGCGCTGGTCGCGCGCGCCGTGGAGCTGCTCGCGCCGGATGGCGCATCGAGCGTGCTCGATCTTTACTGCGGGCTCGGCAACTTCACGCTGGCGCTCGCCCGGCGCGCCGGGAGCGCGGTGGGCGTGGAGGGCGAGCGCGCGCTCATCGAGCGCGCCCGGCACAACGCCCGGCGCAACGGGCTCGCCAACGCCGAGTTTCATTGCGCCGATCTCGCGCGCCCCGCCGGCCTCGATAGCCCCTGGGCGGCCGGCCGCTACACCCACGTCCTGCTCGATCCGCCGCGGGTGGGGGCGCGCGAGATCCTGCCGCTGCTCGCGCGCCTCGAGCCGCGCCGGCTGTTGTACATTTCCTGTCATCCCGGGAGCCTGGCCCGGGACCTGGGCGTGCTCGTGCACGAGCACGGCTTCGCTCTCGATGCGGCCGGCGTGGTCGACATGTTCCCCCACACCGCGCACGTCGAATCCGTGGCGCTGCTCACGCGTGCCTGAGATGGAGGTCGCACACATGACCCTCGGCCCGCTCATGATCGATCTCGAGGGGACGGAGGTGACTCGCGAGGAGCGGGAGCTCCTCAAGCATCCCCTGGTCGGAGGTGTGATCCTCTTCACACGCAATTACTCCGATCCCGCCCAGCTCGGTTCCCTGGTGGCCGACATCCACGCCGCGCGCACTCCGAGGCTCATCGTGGCGGTCGATCACGAGGGCGGGCGCATCCAGCGCTTTCGCGCGGGCTTCTCGGCGCTCCCGGCCGCACGGCGCATCGGCCACGAATACGACGCCGATTCGCGCGCGGGGCTCGAGCTCTCGCAAGCCATGGGGTGGCTCATGGCCGCGGAGCTGCGCGCCCACGGCGTCGACCTGTCGTTCGCCCCGTGCGTGGATCTCGACTACGGCGTGAGCATCCTGACCGACCGTGCGTTCCACTCGCGGCCGGAGGCGGTCGCGGCGCTCGCGTCCGCCTACATGCGCGGGATGCGCGAGGCGGGCATGGCCGCCACGGCCAAGCACTTCCCGGGCCACGGCGCGGTGGTCGCGGACTCGCATCTCACGCTGCCGGTCGATCGGCGCGAGCTCGCGGATCTCGGCCCGGACCTCGCCCCCTACCGGCGCCTGATCGCCAACGGGCTGACGGCGGTCATGGTGGCGCACGTGCTGTTTCCCGCGGTGGATTCCGCCCCGGCGAGCCTCTCCTCGCGTTGGATTCGCGACGTGCTGCGCGGTGAGCTCCGGTTCCAGGGAGTAGTGTTTGCCGACGACCTGTCGATGGGAGGGGCCCAGGCGGCGTTCGGCGACGTCGTGGCCCGCGCCGGGCGCGCGCTGTCGGCGGGTTGCGACATGCTGCCGGTGTGCAACCAGCGCTCGGCGGTGCTCGAGCTGCTCGATCGGCTCAAAGTCGAGCCCGAGCCGGCCTCGGGACTGCGCCTCGTGAGGCTCCACGGCCGCGGGGAGCTCACGCCGGAGGCGCTCGAGGCGCTGCCTCGGTGGCGGCGCAGCCGGGAGCTGCTCGCCCGCTGCGCGCAGGCTCCGGCGCTCAAACTCGACTCGGGACAATGACGGGCAAGATGCGATGAACAACTGGTCGGCGGAAGCCTGGCGTGCGGTGCTCGACCGTGCCCCGGAGGGCATCGTCGTCTGCGACGGGAGGCAGTCCGATCACCCCGTGATCTATGTCAATCCCGCGTTCGCGGCCCGCAGCGGCTATTCGGTCGAGTCGCTGATCGGCACGAATCTGCGGATTCTGCAGGGCGCCGATCGGGAGCAGGAGGCGCGTCGGCAGATGCGCGAGGCGCTCGGCCGCGGCGAGACCGCGCACGTGGTGATCCGCAACTACCGCTCCGACGGTACGCTCTTCTGGAACGACATCCGCATCGAGCCGCTGCGGAACGGCTCGGGCGAGGTGACGCATTTCATCGCCTACTATCGCGACACCGGCGAGCGGCACAAGGAGTGCGAGAAATCCGCGGTGGGCCTGCCGTCGTGGCTGCGGGAGGACCGGCTGACGGGACTGCATTCGCGGGGGTACTTCGAGGAGCTGCTGCAGCGGGACTGGCTGCTCGCCCAACGCGACTGTCACGAGATCGGTCTCACGTTCTTCGACATCGACGACCTTTCGAGCTACAACGAAACCTTCGACAAGGCGGCGGGAGATGCCTGCATACGGCGCGTCGCGCGCGTCATCGGCGCATCCTACCGGCGGGGCGGGGATCTGGTCGGACGTTGGGACGGCGGCACGATCGCCGCGCTGACGCAGGGCGATTCCGCGCAGAAGGCGCCGCTGTACGCGGAGGTCGTCTCGCGCCGGGTGCGCGACCTCCTCATCCATCATCCGCGCGCGGGCGCGGGCGGCTACCTGACGATCAGCGCGGGCGTTGCGAGTCTCGTGCCTTCGCGCGGGCTGCCGCTCGAGTCGCTCCTGAAGGGCTGCGCCGCGGCGCTGCGGCGCGCGAAGTCGGCGGGCAAGAACGCCATCGTCACCGCCGAGGCGGGGGACTTCTAGTCGGGAGTTCGCGAGGCTCCCATCCTGAAGCAATAGGCGAATCCTGATGACCGTCGCCGCGGCGGACATCCATCGCAGCTTCTCGAGCCTATACGCAACGTCACCGAAACTCAGGTTGCGAACTCGTTCGGTGGCGATCGCTTCCTCTTTTGGAAGAAGCGCTCCGAGGGGCTAAAGGCGATTCGTCCGGGATCGCACCCGCCCGGTGATCTGCTCGACGCGGTCGCCCTCATCCGCATACGGCGATTGCCGCCGCTTGTATCGGATACGCCACCGCAGGATCGTCGAGAACAAACGGTTTCGATCCTGCTGGCAGATCGGTGGCTTCGCAAGAAGTCGGCGTGGACAACACCGCAACGCTCCCGACCGACACTATGGCGCTGCGCCTGGTGTTGCGCGAGCAGCAGCTGACCCAGATGTCGCCATCAAGCCCGCATGGCTTCTCTCCAGCGGTTCCCGAATGGTGACGGCGCGAGCGTCTCTTGGCTTGCGCCAAGCTGGGTCGTGGTTCAGGGACGGCGGCGGTGCGACGTACGCACGCCCGGAACTCAGTCCGCGAGGATGCGCGCGCAGACCAAACGCAATAGGCGACATCGATGATGGGCATTGGAACGGCCGAGCCAAGTAGAATTGACTGCTGCCCACTCCACAACTTACATCGACTGGCGATCACCTCGGCGGGCTCTGCCAGCAGCGTCACGCTCGTGTAGAGGGAGACCCTGCGCTCACGGGCGAGATCGAGCAGGCGGCGCGGCGGCCCCTGCCAGAGCAGTCCCGAGAGGACGGTATTGGTGTCAGCGACGATCCGCATCGCGGCCGCGCCGGGCGGCGCGCACGGCGTCGATCTCGGCCTGTACGTCCTCGGGGGACATCGGCGGCAGGTTCAACGCATCGAGCCTGGCAAAGGCCTCCCCGAGGCGCTGGGCGGCCTCATCCCGGGTGCGCTCGCGGCGGGTCTTCAAGAAATCCACGAAATCCTCGACCTCGGCGCGCTGCTCGGGCGGGAGGGACTTCAGCTTCTCGATGAGCACTTCATCGGAGCGGGAGGAGTAGCGAACGGTCGAGCTCTGGCCCCCGATGTATACCCATAGCCGCCGCGAGACATCCTGCATGGCTTCTGGAGCGGCACAGGCTGTCACACACCGCATGGACGGCGGCGGCGGTGCTGGGGGATCGTTCGTGAAGTCCCTGCGGCGCGCGCGCTCAGCGGCCCGGCGCGCGCGGCCCCTTCACCGGTGTCACGAGCGCGATCACCCCGAACGCCGGATGATCGTAGTAGTTGTTCTGGTAGAAGCGCACGCGGCGCGTCTCGTTCATCGAGAAGGTCGTGCCCGGCTGGGCGCCGAGTCCGGGCGGCGGATTCTGCATGGTGTAGTCGAGCTGCATGCCGAGGTGCAGGAATTCTCCGCGCTCGAGAAACACGAGGCCCGTGAGACCGGGCACGTCGATGCCGAGAGACTGCAGCGAGAATCCCGCGCGCGTCCCCCAGGCGCTCGCGCTCTGGATCCAGGCGGCGTGCGCGACGGGGGTGTAGGCGCCGCTCGCCTTCAGCCGGTGCACGAACGCAGTCAGCCGGTAGCGGGAGGGCGGCAGCACCGAGACGAGCCGCCCGACCTGCGCCGAAGCGCTCGCGGTCTCCCCGCCGGAGATCGTCGCGCTCGAGCGGGTGCCCGCCTCGGCGCTCCAGTTCTCCGGGCTCCCGAGGCCGATCCGCGCCCGGAAGATGATGATCTCGACGTCGTACTCGGGGCCTTGCGGGGGGGCGGGCGGTGCCGCCGCCGCTTTGACCGCGATCTTCGGTGCCGC
>JAKAZP010000032.1 GCA_021815905.1 Pseudomonadota bacterium
GATTGCGCCTCACGATCGCTGCGGACGAGTAGCGCGCGACCCCCATGTGGTGGCTCATCTTCATCGCTTTCGCGGTCGTCGGCGTGCTCGTCGTGCTGCGCGGCTACGCGACGGTGCGCAAGAGTCTCAGCCGGTACGGACCGGGTCAACACGAGTCCTGGGATCAGAAAATGGTCGAGCGGCTGCGCTCGCACGGCTACGCGCCCTTCAACGAATACCGCCTGGACTTCTTCCTGGCTCTGCCGGACGAGGCGGCCTGCCAGTCGGTGCGCGCCCGGCTCGAGCCCGAGGGCTTCGCCGTGGACACCACCGCCCCGAAAGGGCTGATGATCCACGGGGAGCCGATTCCCGAGGACAGGGAGCTGCCGCTCTCGCTGCACGCCTCGAAGTCGATGCGCCTGATCGTCGCCGACGTCCACGATGTCAGCCGGCGCATGGCCGAACTCGCCGCGGAGTTTCACGGCCGCTACGACGGCTGGGCGGCTTAGGGAGGGACCGCGCTCAGGCGCCCGGTTTCCTTTCCGTCTGGCGCTTCACCGCCTCGGCCGCCGCCGCGATCGCGGCCGGATCGCCGAGATAGCGGCTGCCGAGCGAGCCGAGCCGCGGGTCGAGCTCGTAGAGAAGCGGCACGCCGGTCGGGATGTTGAGCTCGACGATCGCCTGCTCGGACATGTCGTCCAGCATCTTCACCATCGCCCGCAGGCTGTTGCCGTGGGCCGCCACGAGCACGTTGCGGCCGCGGCGCAGCTCGGGCGCGATGCGGGCGTGCCAGTAGGGCAGCACGCGCTCGAGCGTGTCCTTCAGCGACTCGCAGGCGGGCAGCTCGCCGGCGGCAACGTCGGCATAGCGCGGATCGAAGCGCGGGTGGCGCGGATCGTCGGCGGCGAGCGGCGGCGGCGGGACATCGAAGCTGCGCCGCCAGATCTTCACCTGCGCCTCGCCGTGCCGCTCCACGGTCTGCGCCTTGTCGAGTCCCTGCAGCGCCCCGTAGTGACGCTCGTTGAGCCGCCAGGAGCGCTCCACGGGGATCCACATGCGGTCGAGCTCATCGAGCATGATCCAGAGCGTGCGGATCGCCCGCTTGAGCACCGAGGTGAAGGCGATGTCCACCGTGAGCTTCTCGCGGGCGAGCTCCCGGGCCGCGCGCACCGCCTCCTCGCGGCCGAGGTCCGCCAGATCGACGTCGGTCCAGCCCGTGAAGAGATTCTCGATGTTCCAGATGCTCTGTCCGTGCCGCACCAGAATCAGTTTTCCAGGCATGTTCGGTCCTCGGGCGCCGGGCGCCGCGGTCAGTCGGCGAGCTTGCGCAGCGTCTCGACTCCGACGGTGAGCGTGGCGAAGTCCGCGCCGCCGGCCGAGCGCATGTCGGTGAGGGTGCGTTGCCAGTGCTCGAGCTGCGGACCGAGCGCGCGCTCCCACTCCCTTACCCGCTCCGCGGCGGCGCCTGCGCGGGTGCGCTTCAGCACCGCGTGAGCCAGCGCGCGGTGGATGCGCATCTCCGCATCGCGCAAACCCGTGCGTGCGGTCGCCTGCCACGGACCCTCGACCGGCAAGCGCTCGATCGAAGCTCGCAGCCAGTCGAGTCCGATGCGCGCTCCGGTCTCGAAGTACACGCGCGCAGCATCGATCACGCTCAGCCGATGCGAAGCCGCGAGCTCGACGATGTCCAGAGAGGCATTGTGCGCCTCCAGGCTCGCGACGCGCGCGGCCAGCCCGGGCGGCAGTCCCGCCTCGAGCTGCTGCCCGCGAACGGTCTCGAAGTGGGTGCGCCAGGAGCCGCAGAGCACCTGGGCGATGCGCAGCTGCAGCTCGTGCACCCCGGCGCGGAATTCCGCCACGGCGGAGTCCACCTTGAGCGGGCGCCGGCGCGCGAGCAGCCAGTAGGTGGCATGGCGCAGCAGCCGGCTGGTCTCGAAGGACGCGGTGTACTGCAGCTTCGCCGGCACGCGGTTGTCGAGCTCCTCGATCTGCGACCACACCTCGCGCACGTCGTAGATCTCGCGCGCTGCCGTGTAGGCGCGGGCGATCTGCGCGGGATCGGCGCCGGTATCCTCCTGCGCCCGCGGGACGAAGGTCGGCCCCATGCGGTTGATGAGGCTGTTGGTCGTCGCGGTGGCGATGATCTCGCGGCGCAGGCGGTGGCCGCCGATATAGCGCGCGAGCCGCCGGCGGACCGGAGCGGGGAAATACCGCTCGAGCTCCGAGGACAGGTAGGGATCCTCGGGCACGTCCGAATCGAGCAGGTGATTGTTCAGCCAGATCTTGCTGTAGGCGAGCAGGATCGCGAGCTCCGGGCGCGTGAGCCCGGCGCCGCTCTTGCGCCGCTCGGCAAGCTCCTCGTCGCTCGGCAGGAACTCGAGCGCGCGGTTGAGCTCCCCGGAGCGCTCGAGCGATACGATGAGGTGCTGGAATTCCGGGAGCCGCGCCCGCGCCTGGAGCTCGAGCGTGCTGATCGCCTCGCTCTGAAGGTAGTTGTTGCGCAGCACGAGGTCGCAGACCTCGCCCGAGACGCTCGCGAGCAGCCGGTTGCGCTCGGTGCCGGTCAGACGGCCGGCGTGCACGGCCGGCGCCGTGAGGATCTTGAGGTTCACCTCGAGGTCGGAGGTGTTCACCCCGGCGGAGTTGTCGATGAAATCCGTGTTGAGCCGCCCGCCGGCGAGGGCGTACTCGATGCGCCCGCGTTGCGTGAGACCGAGGTTGCCGCCTTCGCCGACCACCTTGGCCCGGAGCTCGCCGCCGTCGATGCGCAGCGCGTCGTTCGCCCGGTCGCCGGCCTCGGCGTTGGTTTCGCGCGCCGCCTTCACGTACGTGCCGATGCCGCCGTTCCACAGCAGGTCCACCGGCATCCGCAGGATCGCGCGGATGATGTCGACGGGCGGGGCGGTCGCCGATTCGATGCCGAGCAGCGCGCGCGCTTCGCTCGAGAGGCTGATCGCCTTGGCGCTGCGGGGGAACACCCCGCCACCCTTGGAGATGCGGCCGCGGTCGTAGTCGTCCCAGCTCGAGCGCGGCAGCGCGAACATGCGTTGGCGCTCGGCGAAGCTCACGGCGGGATCGGGCCTGGGGTCGATGAAGATGTGACGGTGATCGAACGCCGCCTGCAGCAGGATGTGCCGCGACAGCAGCATGCCGTTGCCGAACACGTCGCCCGACATGTCGCCGATGCCCGCGACGGTGAAGTCCGCCTGCTGGATGTCGACGCCGAGCTCGCGGAAGTGGCGCTTGACGCACTCCCAGGCGCCGCGCGCGGTGATGCCGAGGCGCTTGTGGTCGTATCCCGCCGAGCCGCCCGAGGCGAATGCGTCGCCGAGCCAGAAGCCGTATTCCGCGGCAATGGCGTTGGCGGTGTCGGAGAAAGTGGCGGTGCCCTTGTCCGCGGCGACCACCAGATAGGCGTCGTCGCCGTCGCGGCGCACGAGCAGCGGCGGGGGCACGATGCGGCCGGCGACGATGTTGTCGGTGAGGTCGAGAAGTCCCCGGATGAACGTGCGGTAGCACTCGATGACCTCCGCCTGGACCTCCTCGCGGGTGCCCTGGGGCAGGCGCTTGGCGACGAAGCCGCCCTTGGCGCCCACCGGCACGATCAACGTGTTCTTCACGTTCTGCGCCTTCATCAGGCCGAGGACCTCGGTGCGGAAGTCCTCCCGGCGATCCGACCAGCGGATGCCGCCGCGGGCGACGTAGCCCAT
Organism: Pseudomonadota bacterium; assembly: GCA_021815905.1. The sequence goes on from JAKAZP010000032.1 coordinate 3,690, forward strand.
GCGCAGGTGCACGCCCTCGACGCGCGGGCTGTAGACGAAGATCTCGAACTTGGGCCGCGGCAGCGGCAGGTCGGGAATCGCGGACGGATCGAGCTTGAACGACAGATAGGGCAGCGGCGCGCCGGCGCCGTCGCGGCGGTAGAAGTTCGTGCGCAGGCTCGCTTGCACGAGCCGCAGGTACGCCCGCAGGATCCGGTCCTCATCGAGACTCGCGACCGCATCGAGCCCGGAGCGGATGTTGTCGACGAGCGGCTCCACGGCCGCGTGGCTGTCGGCGCGGGCGCGGGGCCTCGCGGGGTCGAACTGCGCCTCGAACAGGCGCACGAGCGCGGCGGCGACCGCCGGGTTGGCGGCGAGCGCCTGCTCGATGTAGGCCTGGCTGAAGGGCACCCCGGTCTGCAGCAGGTATCGGCAATAGGCCCGCAGCACCGTGATCTCGCGGGCGGAGAGGCCGGCGCCGAGCAGCAGGCGGTTGAAGCCGTCGTTCTCCACCTGGCCGAGCCATATCGCCGTCACGGCCTCCTTGAAGCTCGCCTCCATGCGGCCGATGTCGATCTCGAGAGCCTCGCGGTGCTCGAGCTCGAAGTCCTGCATCCAGGCCGCGCCGCCCTCCGGCCAGGCGAGCTCGTACGGACGCTCGGCGATCACGCGCAGGCCGAAGTTCTCGAGCGTCGGCAGCAGATCGGAGATCGGCACCGGCGAGCCGAGCTTCACGATCTTCAGGTGCATCCCGGTCGCGCTCTGCGCCGAGGGGCGGTGCAGACTCAGCAGCCGCGCCTCGCGCTGCGAGCGCAGCCGCTCGAGATCCTCGATGTCGGCGAGCGCATCCCGCGGCGCGACGTCCTCCTCGTACGCGAGCGGGAAGGCGCGCCGGTAACGCGCCGCGAGCGCGATGCCCGCGGCCTCGCCTCTGCGGGCGATCAGCACTTCCCGCAGCCGGTCGGTCCAGGTCTGCGCAGCCTCGGCGATGTTGCGCTCGATGGCGCGGATGTCGACCTTGTGTCTCGCCGCCGGCTCGGTGCGCACGAGGACGTGCACGCGCGCGTGATTCGAGCCGGAGATCTGCACGCTGCTCTCCACCGACTTGCCCCCGAATCCCTGGAGCACGATCTGCTCGATGTGCTGGCGCACCTCGGTGTTGTACCGGTCGCGCGGAACGTAGACCAGGCACGAGTAGAAGCGCTGATACGGGTCGCGGCGCGCGAGCAGGCGCACGGTGCGCCGCTCGTAGAGATTGACCACACCGCGGGCGATGCGAATCAGATCCTCGGCGCTCGCCTGGAAGAGCTCGTCGCGCGGATAGGTCTCGAGGACGTTGAGCACCGCCTTGCCGTCGTGGCCCTGCGGATCGAGTCCGAAGTACTGGATGACCCGGTCCACCTTGCGTCTGAGCACGGGAATGTCCCGCGGACTGCCGTGATAGGCGGTCGAGGTCCAAAGACCGAGGAACCGGTGCTCGCCCGCGACCCGGCCGCGCGTGTCGAAGGTCTTCACGCCGACGTAGTCGAGGTACTCGGCGCGATGCACCGTGGCGATGGAGTTGGCCTTGGTGAGCACGAGCAGCTCGCGCTCGCGGGCGCGCGCGCGCAGCTCCCCGGTGAGCACCGTCGGGTGTGCTCTGCCGCGATCGGGGCGCGTGCGCAGGATGCCGAGCCCGGTGCGTCCCTCCGGAACGAGGCGGTCCTCGCTCGCGCCGCGCTCGAGGCGATAGCGCCGGTACCCGAGGAACACGAAGTGACGCTCCTCCATCCACTCGAGCAGGCGCCGTCCCTCCGCGATCTCCTCCGGCGGCAGCGGCGGCGGCTCGCGCTCGAGCTCCCGCACCACGGCGCGGACCCGCTCGCGCATCGGCCGCCAGTCATCCACCGCGGCGCGCACATCGCTCAGAGTCGACTCGAGCTCGCGCTCGAGTCGCGCGCGGGCCTCGCCGTCGCTCAGTCGATCGATCTCATAGAACTCCCAGGACTCGGCGCAAGGCGCCTCGGCGCCGTTGGCGCCGAGGGCGGCGATGCGTCCGCGCCCGTCGCGGCGCAGCTCGATCACCGGATGAACGACGAGGTGCACGGCGAGTTCCGCGCGGGCGAATGCGATGCCGAGGGAGTCGACGAGGAAGGGTCGGTCGTCCGTGACGATCTGCACGACCGTATGAGGCGAGTCGAAGCCATCGCGCTCGCGTTCCGGGTTGAAGATCCGCACCAGCGACTGCCCGGGTGCTCGCCGCCATCCGAGCTCGAGATGGCGGCGCGCGGCGTGGGCGAGCGCGGCCGGCGGGCGCTCGGCCAGGTCTTCCTCGCCCACCCCGCGGAAATAGGTGCGCAGGAATCGCTGCTCCAACTCACGCTGCTGCGCTCCTCCGGGCAGGCGCGGCATGCGGATGCGGGCGATGCGGTCGATGAGGGCGAGGCGTGCGGGGGGAATGCTGCGCAGAAGTCTGTCTTCTGGCACGGGGGTTTGGGCGTGCATGGTGGGGCGCGATTATATACGCATGGGCAGGCGCGACCGGCGGCGCTATAATAGTTGCGTTCGCAACCAGATGGTCCGGAGACGCCGATGAGCCAGTCCCGCGAGAATCCCATGGGCACGGACGGGTTCGAGTTCGTCGAGTACACCGCGCCGGATCCGCAGCGGCTGCGCGAGCTGTTCGAGCGGATGGGTTTCCCGGTGCGGGCCCGCCATCGCTCGAAGAACGTGACGCTGCACGGGCAGGGCGAGATCAATTTCCTGATCAACGCCGAGCCGGATTCCTTCGCGCAGAGCTTCGCGAAGGCGCATGGGCCTTCCGCGTGCGCGATGGCCTTCCGCGTCGAGGACGCCGCCTACGCCTATCGCCGCGCCCTCGAGCTCGGCGCGAAGCCCGGCCCCCAGAGCGCGGGGCCCATGGAGCTCAACATTCCGTGCATCGAGGGCATCGGCGGCTCGCTCATTTATCTCGTCGACCGCTACGGTGACCGCTCGATCTACGACGTCGACTTCCGTCCGGTCCCGGCCGGGCCCTCGGCGCAGGCCACCGGCCTGGCCGCCATCGATCACCTCACGCACAACGTGCAGCGCGGCCACATGGATCTCTGGGCCGGCTTCTACACCAGGCTGTTCAATTTCCGCGAGATCCGCTACTTCGACATCGAAGGCAGCCAGACGGGCCTGTTCTCGCGCGCGATGACGAGCCCGTGCGGCAAGATCCGCATCCCGATCAACGAGTCGCAGGACGACAAGAGCCAGATCGAGGAGTACCTCAGGGAGTACCACGGCGAGGGCATTCAGCACATCGCGCTCGCGACGGAGGACATCTATCGCACCGTCGCGTCGCTGCGCGACCGCGGCATCGCCTTTCAGGACACACCCGACACCTACTACGACGCGGTGAACGCCCGAGTGCCGGGCCACCGTGAGCCGCTCGCGGAGCTGCGCCGCCTGGGAATCCTGATCGACGGCAATCCGGACCGGGGCGAGGGGCTGCTGCTTCAGATCTTCACCCGCAACGTGATCGGCCCGATCTTCTTCGAGATCATCCAGCGCAAGGGCAACGAGGGCTTCGGCGAGGGCAATTTCCGCGCGCTGTTCGAGTCGATCGAGCAGGATCAGATCCGCCGCGGGGTGATTTGACGGGGCGCGAGGCTGACGCACGCCGGCGTCCGCGGACGACCCTGCCGCTCACGCTCGAGTACGACCCGGCGCTGCCGATCAGCGCCCATCGGCAGGAGATTCTCGCGGCGCTCGGCCGCCACTCCGTGCTCATCGTCTGCGGCGCCACGGGCTGCGGAAAATCGACTCAGCTGCCGAAGCTGTGTCTCGAGGCCGGCCGCGGCACGGCCGGGCTGATCGGGCACACTCAGCCGCGGCGCATCGCCGCGCGCGCTCTCGCCACGCGCCTCGCCGAGGAGCTGCGCACCACCGTGGGCGGCGCGGTGGGCTATCAGGTGCGCTTCACCGACCGCACCGGCCCGGATTGTCGCGTGAAGCTCATGACCGACGGCATCCTGCTCAAGGAGCTCGAGAGCGACCCGAGCCTTCGACGTTACGACACCGTCATTCTGGACGAGGCGCACGAGCGCACGCTCAACATCGACGTGCTGCTCGGGGTGATGCGCAGGCTCCTGCCGCGCCGGCCCGAGCTGCGGCTCATCGTCACCTCGGCTACCCTGGAGCCGCAGCGGCTCTCGGCGTTCTTCGACGGGGCGCCGGTGATCGAGGTCTCAGGGCGAAGCTTTCCCGTGGAGGTGCGTTACCGGCCCCTCGGCGCGGATGACGAGGACTCGGCCGAGCTCTCCCTGCCCGAAGGCATCCTGCGGGCGGTGCGCGAGCTCGACGCGCTCGGCGCCCGCGGGCGGGGTGACACGCTCGTGTTCCTCCCGGGAGAGAAGCACATTCGCGAGGCGGCCGAGGAGCTCGCCGGGGCGCGGCTCCCCGGCACGACGGTGTTGCCTCTTTACGCGCGCCTTTCCGCCACGGAGCAGTCGCGCATCTTCGAGGCGCACACCGAACGGCGCATCATACTCGCGACCAACGTCGCCGAGACATCGCTCACCGTGCCGGGCATCCGCCACGTGATCGATTCGGGACTGGCGCGCATCGGCCGCTACAGCGCCCGCGGCAAGGTGCAGCGGCTGCACGTCGAGCCGATTTCCAGGGCGAGCGCCGAGCAGCGCAAGGGCCGGAGCGGGCGCGAAGCGCCCGGCATCTGCATCCGGCTGTTCTCCGAGGCGCAGTTCGCGGCTCGCGAGGCGTTCACGCCGCCGGAGATCCTGCGCGCCAATCTCGCGAGCGTGATCCTGCGCCTCGCGACGCTCGAGCTCGGGGAGCCCGAGGACTTCCCGTTCCTCGACCCTCCCGACAGGCGCCTGGTCGGCGACGGCGTGCGGCTGCTCGAGGAGCTGCAGGCGATGAGCGAGCGCAAGGTGACTCGCCTCGGACGCCAGCTCGCGGGGCTCCCGGTCGACCCGCGGCTCGGGCGCATGCTGCTCGCCGCCGCGCGCGAGCGCTGCCTCGCGGAGATGTTGATCATCGCGGCCTTTCTCGAGACGCAGGATCCGCGCGAGCGGCCGCAGGAGATGCAGCAGCAGGCCGACGAGCGGCACGCGGCGTTCGCCGACTCCAGGTCGGACTTCCTCTCGCTCCTCAACCTCTGGCGGGCGTTCGCCGAGCAGTCCGCGGCGCTTTCCGGCGGCGCGCTGCGCCGGTGGTGTCGCGAGCACTTCCTCTCGTTCCTGCGCATGCGGGAGTGGCAGGAGCTGCATGCGCAGCTCGCCCGCAGCGCACGCGAGCTCGGCCTCGGTTTGAACCACTCGCCGGCGGGCTACGCGGCGCTGCATCAGGCGATCCTCACCGGGTTCCTCGGCTCGGTCGGCGCGCTCGATGAGCGGCGCGAATACGACGGACCGAGGGGGCTGCGTTTCGTGATCGCACCCGGCACGCCGCTCGCCTCGAAGCCGCCCCAGTGGGTGGTCGCCGCCAGTCTCCTCGAGACCACCCGCGTCTATGCCCGCGTGGTCGCCTCGGTCAAGCCGGCCTGGATCGAGCGTGCCGCCGCGCACCTTCTCAAGCGCAGCTACAGCGAGCCGCACTGGGCTGAGAGCCGCGGATGGGTGGCCGCGTACGAGTCGGTCTCGCTCTTCGGGTTGACGCTCGCGGCGAGGCGGCGTGTCAACTACGGCCCGGTGGCGCCGCGGGAGGCGCGCGACATCTTCATACGCGCCGCGCTGGTCGAGCCGCGGCATGCGCCCGACAGCCGCCGGGCGACCTGGGCGTTTCTCGAGGCCAACCGACGGCTGCGCCGGGAGCTCGAGGGGCTCGAGGCGAAGATCCGCCGCCGCGACATCCTCGCCGGCGAGGAGCGGGAAGTGGAGCTCTACGCCGCGCGAATTCCCGAGCGGGCGAGCTCGATCGCCGAGTTCGAGCGCTGGCGCGCCGAGGCCGAGCGCACCGATCCTCGCGCGCTGCGATTCTCGCGCGCGGACCTCGCTCTGCGGGAGGCGCCGGAGATCACCGAGGAGCGCTTTCCCGACACGCTCGCGATCGCCGGCACGCGGTTGCCGCTCATCTATCGCTTCGAGCCGGGCGAGCCGGCCGATGGACTGACACTGATCGTCCCGGACGTGCTGCTCGATTCGCTCGACTCCGACCGCCTCGCGTGGCTCGTGCCGGGGTGGCGCCTGGAAAAGATCACCGCCGTGCTGCGGGAGTTGCCCAAGGCCCGACGCAAGCTGTTGGTCCCGGTGCCCGAGCACGCGCGGCAGGCGCTCGAGGCGTTGACTGCGGGCGCGGGCGCCGCGGCGCCGTGCCTGGAGCTGCCCGGTTTTCACGAGGCGCTCGCGGCGTGGGTTTCGGATCGGATCGGCGCCCCGGTCTGCGCGCACGAGCTCGCCGCGCTCGAGTTGCCGCCGCACTGGCGGATGAACTTCCGCGTGGTCGACGCCGGGGACCGGGTCCTTGCCGAGGGACGCGAACTCCCCGCGCTCAGGCGCGCGGTGGCGGCCGCCGCGGCCGCGGCCCGTGCCGAGCCTTCCGTTGCGCTTCACCGGCTCTGGGATTTCGGGGATCTGCCGCAGCGGCGGCAGATCGAGCGGAACGGACTGTCCGTGACGGTTCACCCCGCGCTCGAGGACCGGGGCGCCGGCGTCGCGCTCATCGATGCGCGAACGCATGCGCACGCCGAGGAGATCACGCGCTTCGGCGTCGCACGGCTCGCGCGTCTTGCGCTCGCGCAGCAGGAGCGCCATCTGGAGCGACGGATCGGGGAGACGCGGGAGCTCGTGCTGCTCAGCCGCGCAGTCGCGCTGGCGCAGCCGTTGCCGCAGGCTCTGACGCAACGGATCTTTCTGGAAAGCGCCGCGGCCGAGGGCGAGCCGTTGCCACGCAGCCGCGCGAGCTTCCAGGATCGCCTGGACCAGGTGCGCGGACGGCTCCATTCCACGGGCGAGAGGCTGATGGCGCTCATGGCCGAGATCTTCACCGAGTGGCGCACGGCGCGCGCGGCGCTCGAGAGCGCGCGCCGGGCGGGCTGCGGCGAGGCGGCGGCGGACGTCGAGGCGCAACTCGCCGCGCTGATGGGCCCGGATTTCATCCGCTCGACTCCTCGGACCTGGATGCAGCATCTGCCGCGCTATCTGAAAGCGATCACCCGCCGGCTCGCGCGGGCGCAGGGCGAGGAGCGTCGCGATCGCGCGCTGGCCGCCCGAGTGCGGCCGTTCGTGGCGGCGCTGCGGGGGCTCGAGGCGCAGGCCGCCGGAATGAGCTCGCCGGTGGAGCTCGAGAAGCTGCGCTGGATGATCGAGGAGTTCCGGGTCTCGCTGTTCGCGCAGGATCTCGGCACGGCTCTGACGGTCTCGGAGCAGCGCCTCGCCGAGCAGCTCGAGCGCGCGCGGCGGCTGTAGGCGCGCGATGCGCTCCCTGGAGGGCGCCGATCAGGCCAGATGCTCCCGCGCGAGGTACTCCTCGCTCTGCATCTCCGTGAGGCGGCTCGCGGTGCGCTGGAAGGCGAGCGCGAGGCGCTCGCCGCGATAAAGCCGCGCGGGCGGCGCCGCGGCCGAGACGACCAGCTTGACGCAACGGTCGTAGAGCTCATCGATGAGGGCGATGAAGCGGCGCGCCTCGTCGTCACGCGCCGCGTCCATGACCGGCACGCCGGCGAGCACGACCGACTGGAAGCTGCGCGCGATCTCGATGTAGTCATCCTGACTGCGGGGTCCGGCGCACAGCGCCGGGAAGTCGAACCAGACCGCGGTCTCGCTCTGGCGAACGACGGGAATCTCGCGCCCCTCGATGTGCACCGTGCCCGCGCTCACCTCGCCCTGGTCGGCGAGCGCCTCGAACAGCGCCCGCAGCCGCTCGTCGGTGCCGGCGCCGTCGGCCATCAGGTAAGTTCCGGCCCGGCTGAGCTGACGCAGCCGGTAGTCCCTTTCGCCGCCGATGGCGATGGCTTCGGTGTGGCGCTCGATGAGCGCGATCGCCGGCACGAAGCGCTGGCGCTGCAGGCCCTCGCGGTACAGATCGGAGGGGGGGACATTGGAGGTCGCGACCAGCGTGACGCCGCGGTGAAACAGCCCCCGAAAGAGACCTCCGAGGATCATGGCATCGGCGATGTCGGTCACGTAGAGCTCGTCGAAACACAGCACGCGCACTTGCGCGGCGATCCGCTCGGCCACGACCTCGAGCGGCGACTCGAGCTCTCGCAGCTGCCTGAGCTGCGCGTGCACGTCGTGCATGAAGCGATGGAAGTGACGGCGTCTGCGCTCGGGGAAGGGCAGGCTCTGAAAGAAAAGATCCATCAGCCAGGTCTTGCCTCGGCCGACGGGTCCCCACAGATACACGCCGCGCTCGGGTGCGCGCGCGGGACGGCGCCGCAAGCGCTCGAGGAGCGTCGCTCCGAGCGAGGCGCCCGCCCGGTGCGCGTCGGTCAGCCGGGTGCGGAGCTCTTCGAGTCGCGCGACGACCGCGCGCTGCGCCGGATCGGCGCGAAACCCCCGGTCCGCGATCTGACGGGAGTAGATCTCATGCAGCGTCCCGGCGGTCCCGCTCGCCAAGGATCAGTCCGTCAGCTCGGGACGATTGCGAAAATGCTCCAGCGCCTCGGGATTGGCGAGCGCATCGAGATTCTGCACCACCCGCCAGTGGCTG
>JAKAZP010000033.1 GCA_021815905.1 Pseudomonadota bacterium
CGCGCACGAAGCGGCGCGCGCGCTGCGCACGCAGTATCCCGCCGATCGGGACGTTCTCTACGTGCTCGCCGTCAGCCTGCGCTGCCTCGACCGCGTTCCGGAAGCGCTCGAGGTGCTGCAAGAGCTCGAGCAGCGGCACCCGGGCTTCGGCAGGGCGTTCGAGGAGCGCGGGTACTGCCACGTCGCCCGCCGCGAGGCGGGTCCGGCGATCACCGCCTTCACGAAGTGCGTGATGCTGAATTCCTGGCTCCCCGGGCCATTGCAGGCCTTGAACGGGTTGTATCGGATGCTCGGCCGGGCGGAGGAGGCCGAAGCGGCCGCAGAGCACCTGGCGAACATCGAGCAGCTTCCGCAGGAGATCAGGATCGCGCACAGCCTGATCGCCGACGGCGACATGGACATCGCCGAGCGATGGCTGCGCCGCTACCTTTCGAGCCACGGCGATGACGTCGAGGGCATGATCCTGCTCGCCCGTATCGCGATGATGCGGGATGTGCCTTACGAGGCCGAAATTCTGCTCGAGAACGTGCTCCGGATCGCGCCCGATCACCACGCGGCGCGTTACGAATACGCCGTCTCACTGATCAGGCAGCTCAAGCATGTCCGCGCGCGGGAGGAGCTCGAGAAGCTGCTCTCGATCGATGCCGGCAATCGCGACTTGCGCCTGGCGCATGCCGACGCATGCGGGCGCCTCGGAGACCATGCGCGGGCGTTGACCGTGTACCAGGAGTTGCTGCGCGAAACGCCCGAGGACGCGAAGCTGCACCTGAACGCTGGCTTCGCGCTCAAGACTCTCGGCCGCACGGCCGAGGCGATCGCATCCTGGCGCGCGGCCGCGGCGCTGCGCCCGACCTTCGGCATCGCGTATTGGAACCTCGCGAATCTCAAGACATACTTGTTCGAGGACATCGAGCTCGAGCGGATGATCCGCTACGAGGCAGACGCCGGAACGAGCGTCGTGGACCGCTACCATCTCGACTTCGCGCTCGGCAAGGCGCTCGAGGACCGGGGCGACTACGAGAGTTCCTTCAGGTACTACGAGCAAGGCAATGCGCTGAAGAAGCGGGAATCCCGCTACCGTCCCGAGCTCTTCGAGGAGCAGGCGCGGCTGCAGGCCGGCACCTGCACGGCGGAGTTCTTCGCGGCGCGCCGGGGCTGGGGATGTCCGGATGCGGCTCCGATTTTCATCGTGGGGATGCCCCGTTCCGGCTCGACGCTGATCGAGCAGATTCTCGCCTCGCACTCTCAGGTCGACGGCACGATGGAGCTGGCGAACATCCTGCACCTCGTGAGCGATCTGCAGTGCCGCCCGCGGCCGGGCGCCGGTCCGGGCTATCCCGGCGTGCTCGCGATGCTCACCCGGGAGGAGTGCGCGCGATTGGGGGAAGCGTACATCCGGGACACGCTGGTATACCGTCATGGCAAGCCGTTCTTCGTCGACAAATGGCCGGGCAACTTCCGGGACCTCGGACTCATTCACCTCATTCTGCCGAACGCCCGGATCATCGACGCGCGCAGAGAGCCCATGGCCTGCTGCTTCGGCAATTTCAAACAGCTCTTCACCGTCGGGGGACCACAGTTCATCTACAGCTTCGAGGACATCGCCCGGCACTACTGCGCGTATGTGCGCCTGATGCGGCACTGGGACGCCGTTCTGCCCGGGAACATACTGCGGGTCCGGCACGAGGATCTGGTGACGGAGTTCCCGGGGACCGTACAGCGCATCTTCCGGTTCTGCGGGCTCGAGCCGGAGCCCGCGTGCTACGAGTTTTACAGGACGGAACGCGCCGTCCACACCGCTATCTCCGAGCAGGTTCGTCAGCCGATCAGTCGCGCGGGGCTCGACCAGTGGCGCCACTTCGAAAGGTGGTTGGAGCCCTTGAAGGAAGCTCTCGACCGGGCGAGCGAATCCTGATCCCGCACGTCGGCCACCGACCCCGACCGGCTTTCGGCTCAGGCTACGGTCACCCCATTGCCGGCCCCGCACGGAGATCACCCCTTGACGAGCAATCACTCGGGCGCGGAGCCCGCGTGCGCTATGCTTCGGGTCCGGCGCGGCGCACGCGCGGCGCCGTTCCCCACGGATCCGCGAGGTGAGAATGATGAGCGAGCCGCGCAGCGATGCACTCGTGTTCTTTGGCGCCACCGGCGACCTCGCCTACAAGAAGATCTTCCCTTCGCTGCAGGCGATGGTGCGGCGCGGCACGCTCGACATCCCCGTGATCGGAGTCGCCCACAACGGCTGGACGCTCGAGCAGCTCAAGGCGCGCGCCCGGGACAGCCTCGAGCATCACGGAGGCGTCGACGCCGGCGCATGCGAGAAGCTGTGCGGCCTGCTGCGCTACGTGGATGGCGATTATGCCGACCGGCACACCTTCACCGAGCTCAAGGCGCAGCTCGGCGAAGCGTCCCGTCCGGCTCACTATCTCGCGATTCCGCCGGTGCTCTTCGGCAACGTGGTCGAGCAGCTCGCCGCCTCCGGCTGCGCGACCGAGGGATCGCGGGTCATCGTCGAGAAGCCATTCGGTCGCGACCTCGAGTCGGCGCGCGCGTTGAATCGCATTCTGCTGCGGACGTTCGATGAAGAGCGGGTCTTCCGCATCGATCACTACCTCGGCAAGGGCCCCGTGCACAACATGCTGTTCTTCCGCTTCACCAACGCGCTGAACGAGTCGCTCTGGAGCCGGCAGCATCTCGAGAGCGTGCAGATAACGATGGCCGAGGACTTCGGGGTGCAGGGCCGGGGCGCCTTCTACGATCAGACCGGCGCGATCCGCGACGTCATCCAGAATCACCTGTTCCAGGTGCTCTGCAACCTCGCGATGGAGCCGCCCGCGCGCACCGACGCCGAGTCGGTGCGCGACGAGAAGGTGAAGGTGCTGAAGTCGGTACGCACGCTTTCGGCCGCGGACGTGGTGCGGGGACAGTTTCGCGGTTATCGCGAGGAGCCCGGAGTTGCCCCTGATTCCCAGGTCGAGACTTTCGCGGCCGTGCGTCTGTACATCGACAGCTGGCGCTGGCAGGGCGTGCCGTTTTACATCCGCGCGGGCAAGTCACTGCGCCTCACCTGCACGGAGGTGCTGGCGCGCATGCGCCGGCCGCCGGCGATCTTCCACCGCGATCCGCGCCCGAATCACCTTCGCTTCAGGATCAGTCCCGACAACGAGATCGCGATCGGCATCAACGTGATGGATCCCGAGGAGACGGGCGCCGGCGACGCCGTCGAGCTGCTCGCCAGCCGACACGCGGGCGCCAACGATCGCGACGCCTACGAGCGGGTACTGACCGATGCGATCAACGGGGATCGGCAGCTTTTTGCGCGCGAGGACTACGTCGAGGAGGCCTGGCGCATCGTCGATCCGATCCTCAGGTCCCCGCCGCCGGTTCAGCCGTACGAACCGCGAAGCTGGGGGCCGGCGGAGGCGGAGCGTCTCGCGCCCGAGGGCGGTTGGGGGAACCCCGTGCTGACGGCGCTTTGACGTGGGCCGCGAGTCGAGACGCCGCCGCGCTGCTGCGGGCGGCGCTTCGGGACCGGTGATGGACTGGGATGGATATCCGGATCGAGCGCCAAAAGTTTGATGCAGGCACAGGATGTGCCCTCCGCCGCAGGCGGAGAGGCGGTGAGCAAAAACCACGCTTTTTGCTCACCGACGCGCTGGGCCGGGCAGGACGCCCGGATCCAGCGCCAAAAACTAGAACGGCATGCCGGGCGGAATGACGGGCGTCATGTGAGCGAGCTGGGACTCGAACAGCGGTTTGTCGGTCAGCACGTGAGCCACGCTGCGCTTCCAGGCGGCATCGGCGCCGTTGCCGCTTGCCGCGGCAAACTCGTCGGCGACGCCCAGCACGCGGTCGCTGACGAGAGCGGCGACGTCGGGTGAGGTCCTCGGATCGAGGGCGGTGCGCTCGAGCGTCATCAGCGTGCGGTATGCGATTCTTCGGGTCACCGCATCGTGCTCCGCCCCGGCCGTGGCGGCGAGCAGCCGATCGAGCAGGTCCTCGAGCCCGGGAAGGGACGGGTCGGCAACGTGCTGCTCGTAGACCCGTGTGAGGCGCGAGGGGTTTAGCAAGGCGTTGAGCGTGACCTGTGCCCCGACGTCGGCGGCGACCAGCGGATCGAAGACCGCGCCTCCGGCGTTGGCGAGGACCTCGCGGTCGAATTGCGGGTTGTCCACCCCGTGAATGCCATAGCACAGCTCATAGAGCAGGGGCTTCGGCACGGTGAGCTCGGGCTCCGAGAGCGTCTCGAGGAGCGCCGCGATCGCGGCGTTCTGCTCGGCGGCGGGCACCGGCGCGGCCGTGGCATGCGCATGGTCCTTGATCGCATAGTCATAATCCACGCCTCCGACCGTTTTCGCGGCGGCAACGACCTCATATCGTTGCAGCAGCCAGATCGGCACGAAGTCGCGACGCAGATCCGCGAGCGGCTCGTCGGGCGTGAGCGCCTCGGGCCCGAAGTCCGCGAGCGCCACCCGGCGCACCTTCATCATGTGAGTGAGCGCGGCGACCGGATCCGGACCGTCGTCCCACATGCTCGCCCAGGGAGTGGGTGAGCCGGGCGAGCGGCTGTCGATGTCGGTGATGTAGCGCGCGCCCGAGGCGACCATGGCATCGGCCTTGGCGCTCGCATATCTCGCAGGGTTGACTCCCGGGGGCGGCTCGCCATAGAGCCAGCTGACGGTGAACATGTCCCAGCTGCCGAGGCCGCCGGCATAGGCGTGCGCGAGGTCGATCTTGCCGTTCTCGAGCAGAATGCGCGGTCCTGGATAGTCCATCACCGAGGCGCGCCCCTGGGTGCTCGCGGCGAAATTGTGGCTGAAGCCGAGCGTATGCCCGACCTCGTGCGCGGCGAGCTGACTCAGGCGCGAGAGCGTCACCCGCACTGGATCGTTCGGACCGCCGGTGTTGTCCTCCTTCGTCCCCACCAGGGCCTGGAAAATGTGCATGTCCTGCCTGGCGCGCAGCGAGCCGAGAACGACCACGCCGCGAACGATCTCCCCGGTCCGGGGATCGACCACCCGCTGCCCGTACGACCAGCCGCGCGTCAGTCGGTCGTCCCAGAGCACGACGTTGTAGCGCACGTCGAGCGGGTTCGCGCCCTTCGGCAGCACCCTGACCTGGAACGCGTCGATGAATCCGGCGGCGTCGAACGCCTTGGTCCAGTAACGCACACCCCGCAGCAGCGCGGCGCGGATCGGCTCGGGAGCCGCGCTGTCGACGTAGTAGACGATCGGCTTCTTCACGCGCGAGGGTGCGGCGCCCGGGTGGATCTTCTGCAGGCGAAAGCGCGTGACGAGCTCGCGGAACACGTGGCCGCTGAGCGGCGCGTCGTAATCGTACACCCCGATCGGCTCCCCGCCCGCGCGGATGTCGTATGCCCGCGGCCGGTACCCGGGCGGCGGCAGCCTGATGAGCGAGTGATGCACGACGAAGCTCACCTCATCCCTGTCGGGCGCGATCTCGCGAATCTCTTTCCCCGGGCTCGGCGAGGCGAAGGTCTCGACCGAGGCGAAGTCGATGTTGTCGGGAAAGACCTCGATGTGGCGCAGCTCCGGTGCGCTGAGGGCGGGCACCAGGGCGAAGCGCCTGCCACCGCCCTTGTCGAGCTGCGCGGCGAGATGCATGGCGTCCCGCGTGAGAAACGGCGCGATGTCGATGACCACCGCGCCGTCGGCGAGCCGGCTGATCGGCGTCGTCATCCAGGCGACGTCGAAAGCGAAGCTGTGAGCGACGCCGCGCCGCTCCGCCGGGGTGCCGCCGGTCGCGCGAAAGCGCGGATTCTCGAATACCACCGCGACCCGGGTGCCGAAGCGGCGAAAGGCGAGCAGCTGCGTGCGCCCGAGGAGTCCGCGGTCGAGCGTGATTTCGGGCGACCCGAGGCCGGTCTGCAGGGAGGTCGCGTAGAGATAACGCCCGTAGACGCCATCGCGAGCCGGCGGCGGGAGCGTGAGCAGAATGCGTCCCCGCGCCTCGTCCACGTGCACCGGCAGCAGCGCTCCCTGGCGGCCGGGCTGAGCGTGCGCCGCCGCGGCGAGCAGCACCGCACCGGCAAATGCCATCATGGCGAGCGCCTTCGCGGCGATTGCCCCTTTCTTCATGTCGAAGATCTCCCCGTGCGCCGCAGACCGGAGGCGAATCCGGTTACGTCAGAGTCTCGTTGGACTTCGTTGTGCCATTCCGATCGCCCGGGCGGCCGGCCGCGCCGCAATCCGGGAAGTCGCACGGCCAACTATACGCGCCCGCAATGCGCCTGGGAATCCTCAGCGGCGCATCTTCAGGAGCTCGAGCGCCGGCATCATGTTGTGATCGAGGTTGTACATGACCCAGATCGTGCCGAACACGATGAGACACACGATCAGAAAGCCGAAGGCGAGCGCGAGCACGTTGTTGGTGTTGTCGGGGGCGGTGGTGAGATGCAGGAAGAACACCAGATGCACCCCGACCTGCGCCAGCCCGAGCGCCACGATCGCCATGACGATGCCCGGGGGGTAGATGGCGCTCGTGCCGACCGACAGGAACGCCGCGGCGGTGAGGACCGCCGCGAGCCCGAGGCCGAGCAGATAGCCGCGCAGCTCCGCGCGCAGCGTGGCGCCGGAGGGATGCGACGGCGGGGCGCCTTCGACGCGGTCCTCCCCCACCCGGGAGCCGGCATCGAACTCCTCTTCCCCGGCGGGGACGGCGATCCGTGGGCCGTCCGCGCCGGAGCCGTGCGGATCGGAGCTCATTTCCGCAGCACTCCGATGATGTAGACCCCGCTGAAGATGCCGATCCAGATGATGTCGAGGGCATGCCAGAAGAGCGAAAAGCACAGATACCGGTGGCGGATGTTCTCCCGGAATCCCTTCGCGCGGAACTGGGCCATCATGGTTCCGAGCCACAGCAGCCCGCAGGTGACGTGCACGCCGTGGCATCCCACCAGCGTGAAGAAGGCCGTGAGGAAAGCGCTGCGGGTCGGGCCGGCGCCGAGGGCAACGAAATGCGCGAACTCGTGAACCTCGAGCCCGATGAAGACGGCGCCGAGGAGGCCGGTCACCGTGAGGCAGAGCTCGGTCCAGAGCAGGCTGCGCATCGCGACGGCCATGCTTGCGAGCCCGCAGCTGAAGCTCGAGAGCAGCAGACACGCCGTCTCGATCTCCGTGGTGCGCAGGTCGAACAGCTGACGCGGACCCGGACCGCCGTTGCGCGAGTAGAACAGCACCGCGTAGGCGGAGAAGAACGAGGCGAACAGCACGACGTCGGAAAGAATGAACAGCCAGAAGCCGTAGCCGACCACGATGCGCTTCGGCGCGGGGCCGCCCGCGCCATGGCCGGTGAATTCGGGCGCTCCGGTCGAAGGCCCGTGGCCGATGTGGTAGGGGTCCCGTCCGGCGCGAAATTCGTTGGAGGGTGCGCTCATTGCCGGCTCACGCGATGCTGCGCCGCTGCAGGCTCTGGAGCGCCGCGCTGCGCGCGGCCCGGTTGGCACGATCGAGGCGCGCCACTTCCTCGGCCGGAATCATCGCCTCGTCGTGGTCGCGCCAGGCGAACACCACGAAGGTGACGTACGCGCCGGCCAGACCAATGAGCGCCAGCCACCAGATGTGCCAGATGAGCGCGAATCCGGTGATCACGGCGAAGAAGGCGCTGACGAACCCCGTGGGACTGTTGCGCGGCATCGCAATGGGCAGGTAATGCGGCTCGGGAGTCTGCAGATGGCCGCTCTCGCGGGCGAGCAGCTTCATGTCCCAGTACGGCTCCTGGTCGCTGACGTTCGGCAGCACCGCGAAATTGAACGGCGGCGGCGGCGAGGCCGTCGCCCATTCGAGGTTGCGGCCGTCCCAGGGATCGCCGGTGAGATCCCGGCGCCGATCGCGGCTGCGGATCGAGACGACCAGCTGGGCGATTTGGGCGAGGATGCCCAGAAGGATGATGACGACGCCGCCGGCCATGACGAGCAGCAGCGGGCGCCACTCGGCGACGTCATAGTGCTGCAGGCGCCGCGTCATGCCCTCGAGTCCGAGCGCGTAGCCGGGACCCCAGGCGACCCAGAAGCCGATCAGCCACAGCCAGAACGCCCACTTGCCGAGCCGCTCATCGAGCACGAACCCGAACGCCTTCGGGAACCAGTAGGTATAGCCGGCGAAGGCCGCGAACAAGACGCCGGTGATGATGACGTTGTGAAAATGCGCGACCAGGAACAGGCTGTTGTGCAGCTGGAAGTCCGCCGGCGGCACCGCCAGCATCACGCCCGTCATGCCGCCGATCGAGAAGCTGACGATGAAGCCGATCGCCCACAGCATGGGAGTGCGAAAGCGCACGGTGCCCCCGTACATGGTGAACAGCCAATTGAAGATCTTCACCCCCGTCGGCACGGCGATGATCATGGAGGCGATGCCGAAGATGCCGTTGACTCCCGGGCCCGCTCCCATGGTGAAGAAGTGGTGCAGCCAGACCGTGAAGGCGATGATGCAGATCGCCATGGTGGCGTAGATCATCGAGCGGTAGCCGAACAGCGGCTTGGAGGAGAAGGTGGAGACCACCTCGGAGTAGATGCCGAAGGACGGGAGGATCAGGATGTAGACCTCGGGATGCCCCCACGCCCAGATGAGATTCATGAACAGCATGGAGTTGCCGCCGCCGGTATCGGTGAAGAAGTGGAACCCGAGATAGCGGTCGAGGAGCAGCATGGCGAGCGTCGCCGTGAGCACGGGAAAGGCGGCGATGATGAGCAGGTTCGCGGCCAGCGCCGTCCAGCAGAACATGGGCATGCGCGTGTAGTGCATGCCCGGGGCCCGCAGCTTCAGGATGGTGGTGACGAAGTTGATGCCGGTGACGAGCGTGCCGATCCCCGATATCTGGATGGCCCAGCAGTAGTAGTCGACTCCCACCCCGGGGGAGTACGTGAGCTCGGACAGCGGCGGATAGGGCAGCCAGCCGGTGCGGGAGAACTCTCCGACGACCAGCGAGATGTTGACGAGCAGGGCGCCGGCGGCGGTCAGCCAGAAGCTCACCGAGTTCAAGGTCGGAAACGCCACGTCGCGCACGCCGAGCTGAAGCGGCACGATCAGATTCATGAGCCCGATCACGAACGGCATCGCGACGAAGAAGATCATGATGGTGCCGTGCGCCGAGAACACCTGATCGAAGTGCGAGGGTGGCAGGAACCCCGGCGCGCGGTATGCCATCGCCTGCTGGGCCCGCAGCATCATCGCGTCGATGAAGCCGCGCAGCAGCATCACCGAGGCGAGAATGCAGTACATGATCCCGATGCGCTTGTGATCGACACTCGTGATCCACTCGCGCCAGAGGTAGGGCAGGTGGCCCTTGATGACGACCCAGGCGACGATGGCGACCAGGATGAGGGCCACCACCGCGCCGGAGTAAAGCGGCAGCGGCTCGTTGAGCGGAAACGACTGCAGGGTGAGTTTGCCAAGGAGCGTCACGTCAGCCCACCGGGTGCACGTTGGGTGCGCCGCCGCCCGGTCCCTGTCCGGGAGGCAACTTCTGCAGGACGATGCGGCGGAAGAGGTTCGGCTGTACCGATCGATAGGTATAGGGCTTAACCGACATCGTGGGTCTGAGGAGCCCGAGGTACGACCGGGTGTCGAGCACGGGCCCGGCGGCGCGGGTCGAGGCGACCCAGGAGCTGAACTCGCCGGCCGGGACCGCGTCGGTGTTGAAATGCATGCCGGCGAAGCCGTCGCCGCTGATCATGGCGGACTCCCCGTAGTAAATGCCCGGCCGGCTCGCCTCGAGATAGAGCGTGCCGACCATGCCGTTCATGCAGTAGAGCATGCTGCCGAGCTGGGGCACCCAGAACACGTTCCACACGGTCGCCGAGGTCAGCATCAGATGCAGCGGCACGCCGGCGGGAACCACCAGGCGGTTGATGCTCGCGATGCCCTGCTCCGGATAGATGAAGAGCCACTTCCAGTCGAGCGCGACCACCTCGACCGTGAGGGCTCGGGCCCTGGACGGCAGTGGCCTGGCCGGGTCGAGGTCGTGGGAGCCGATCCAGGCGATGCCCCCGAGAAAGACGATGACGAGCGTGGGAATCGACCAGATGATGAGCTCGATCCGCCCGGAGTAAGCCCAGGTTGGCATGCGGCGCGCGCGCGCGTTGGAGCCGCGAAACCACCAGGCGACGCCGAGAGTGGCGGCGATCACCGGAATGATGATCGCGAGCATGATCGTGAGCGAATCGAAGAAGATCGTGCGCTCGGCGAGGCTCACGGGTCCCGCGGGCTGAAGCTGCGCGCGGCCGCAGCCGGCGAGCCCCACGAGCGCGCAGAGCGCGGGGAGTGCGCAGCGCAAGATGCCCGCGACGCCCGAGCTTCTCTTACTGTCGATGGCGATTATTCCCCGAAAAGAGGCCATTCAACGCCGACCCGACGCCGAAGTTCCGCCGGCGTGGCTGCCTGCCGGGCGGCTCACCGGCTCGAGCGGTAGCTGCGCGCGCCGCGCCGGCGCGCATGCTCGGGCCGCAGGGAAGGTGACCTACTGCAACACGCCGCCGTGCGGGGGCCGTTCGTCAGCGGCAGAGGGCGGCGAGCAGTCGGGCCGCCACCGGAGCGCCGCGCTCACATCGCTTGCGCCGCGGGCTCGGGGTGCTCCTCGGGTTTCTCCGTGATCGTCGCCTCGGTGAGCAGCAGCACGCCCGCCACAGAGACGGCATTCTCGAGCGCGGTGCGCACGACCTTCGCCGGATCGACGATTCCCGCTTGCAGAAGATCGACGAACTGCTTGCGCGCGGCGTCGAAACCGATGTTGCCGGCCGAGCTCAGCATTCGGTCGACGATCACTCCGCCGTCGCTCGCGGAATTCTCCGCAATCTGGCGCGTCGGCGCCTCAAGCGCCCGGCGCAGAATCTCGACCCCCGTGCGCTCATCGCCGGCAGATTCGGCTGCGGCCAGCGAGACCGCCTGGATCGCGCGCAGCAATGCGAGTCCACCTCCCGGAACGATGCCTTCGGCCACCGCGGCCCTGGTCGAGCTGATCGCATCCTCGAGCGCCTCCTTCTTCGCCTTCATCTCGGATTCGGACGGCGCGCCGACGCGGATGACGGCAACCCCGCCGGCGAGCTTCGCGAGCCGCTCCTCGAGCTTCTCGCGGTCGTAGTCGCTCGTCGCCTTCTCGATCTCCTTGCGCAGCGTCTGAATGCGGCCGTCGATGGCGTGCTTCTCGCCCGCTCCGCCGATGATCGTCGTGTGATCCTTGTCGACGACGACACGCCTGGCGCGCCCGAGCTGCTCGCGCGTCACGTCCTCGAGCTTCACACCGAGCTCCTCGGAGATCAGCTGACCCCCGGTGAGCACGGCGATATCCTCGAGCATCGCCTTGCGGCGCTCGCCAAAGCCGGGCGCCTTGACGGCGGCGCTCTTCAGCACGCCGCGGATCTGGTTGACGATGAGTGTGGCGAGCGCCTCGCCTTCGATCTCCTCGGCGATGACCAGGATCGGACGCCCCGCTTTCGCGACCAGCTCGAGCAGCGGCAGGAGGTCCTTCAGGATATTGACCCTGCGATCGCAGATGAGGATGTAAGCATCCTCGAGCACCGCTTCCATGCTGGTGGTATCCGTGACGAAGTAGGGCGAGAGATATCCTCTGTCGAACTGCAGGCCCTCGACCACCTCGAGGACGGTCTCGGTCGTCTTCGACTCCTCTACGCTGATCACCCCGTCGCCGCCCACCTTCTCCATCGCCTGCGCCACGAGCTCCCCTATCGCCGGATCGTTGTGTGCGGAGATGGTGGCGACCTGAGCCTTCTCCTTGCGGCTCGCCACCGGACTGGCCTGGGCCTTGATCGAAGCCACCGCCGCCGCGAGCGCGCGGTCGAGCCCGCGCCGGATGTCGACGGCGCCGGCACCGGCGGCGACGTTGCGCACTCCGTCGGCGTAGATCGCGTGCGCGAGCACGGTCGCCGTGCTCGTGCCATCGCCCACCAGATCGCCGGTCTTCTCCGCGGCCTGACGCAGCATCCGAGCACCGAGGTTCTCCTCCGGGTCCTCGAGCTCCATCTCCCTGGCGATCGTGACTCCGTCATTGCAGACGATCGGCGCGCCCCACTTCTTCTGGATCAGGACCGATTTGGATTTGGGGCCGAGGGTGATGCGCACGGCGTCCGCGAGCTGGGAGGCGCCGCGAAGCACCTTCTCCCGGGCCTCGGACCCGAATGAGACCTGCTTCGCGCCCATCTTGGTCATCCTGCGGTGAGCCCG
>JAKAZP010000034.1 GCA_021815905.1 Pseudomonadota bacterium
CTCGTGCACCGCGGTGACGCCGGGCAGGCCCGCGCCCGCCGCCGAGTCGCGCGCGGATCCGACCAGCACCGACAGGCCCCCCGCCGCATTGACGAGCTCGAACGCCGACTCGTCGGTGAGGTCATCGCCGAGGTACAGCGGCAGACGTCCGGCGAAAGGCGGCTGCGCGAGAAACGCCGCCACCGCCGCCGCCTTGGTGGCTCCGGCCGGGCGCAGCTCGAGCACCATCTTGCCGCGCTGCAGCTCGAGATCCCCCTCCAGGCGCGCGGTCAGCGCGCGCATGCACTCGAGCGCGACGGTCTCGAGCTGCGGCGCCAGACGATAGTGCAGCGCCAGCGCGAACTCCTTGTCCTCCACGAGCAGCCCGGGATGTTGGGCGGCGAGTCGCGACATGACTTCACGCGCGGCGCCGAGCGTGGCCGCGGGCGGCGCCGGATTGCGGTGGCAGGCTCCCGAGGCGTCGCGGCGCTCGAAGCCGTGCAGCCCCGCCATCGGCAGGCGCAGCGGCGCGAACAGCCGCGTGAGGTCCGCGATCGAGCGGCCGCTGACGAGCGCGAGCGCGCCGCCGAGGGACCGCTGCAGCGCGTGCAGGAGGCTTCGCAGGCCGGCGGAAACCGACACCGATTGCGGCACCGGCGCGATCTCGAGCAGCGTGCCGTCGACATCCAGAAACAGAGCGACGGATGTCGAGAGTGTCGGGAGCGGATCGTGGGCCTGCGTGGGCATGGAGCGGCCTTCCTCCTCGCGTGGGCGGCTTGCGCCTGGTGCCGGCTTACTGTATGAAATATTTGAGCAAATGTAAAAAACTCGTGGCGGCCTCGCTCGAGCATGGCCGCGTCGCGCGCGTTCGCGAATGCCTTCATCCTCGGCCAGCCGCGCGACCGCGGATGATCCGCGTCGCGCGCGGCCCACGCCGCCGGCTCCGGCTCGGATCAGGCCTGCCGCAGGCTCACCCACACCGGCGCGTGATCGCTCGGCTTCGGCCTGCCGCGCACCCAGCCGTCGACGCCGGCGTCCTCGAGCCGCGGCGCGAGCGCGGGGCTGAGCAGCAGGTGATCGATGCGCAGCCCCGCGTTGCGTTGCCAGTGATCGCGAAAGTAGTCCCAGAAGGTGTAGATCCGCTCCTGCGGATGTCGCGCGCGCAGCGCGTCCGTCCATCCCTGATCGAGAAGGCGCTGATAAGCCGCCCGTGTCTGCGGTTGCAGCAGCGCGTCCTTGCGCCAGTACCTCGGGTCGTAGATGTCGAAATCCGTGGGAACGACGTTGTAGTCTCCGGCGAGCACCACCGGCCGCCCGAGGGCGAGCAGCATCTGCGCGTGGCGAACCAGCCGCTCGAACCAGGCGAGCTTGTAGTCGAACTTCGGTCCGGGCTGCGGATTGCCGTTCGGCAGGTAGAGGCACCCGACCACGAGATCGCCGACTTCGGCCTCGAGGTAGCGGCTGTGGCTGTCATCGGGGTCACCCGGGAGTCCGCGGCGCACCTCGATCGGCTGACCGGCGCGCGCCAGGATGGCGACGCCGTTGAAGGAGCGCTGTCCGTGCCAGAGAGCGTGGTATCCGGCCTGGGCAAGGGCGCCGGCCGGGAACGCGGCATCCGGAGCCTTGAGCTCCTGCAGACAGGCGACATCGGGCGACTCCCGCTCGAGCCACTCGAGCAGCGCCGGCAGCCGGGCGCCGATGCCATTGACGTTGAAGGTGGCGAGTTTCGTCATGTGCTCGTGCTCAAAAGTTCTTAGCCGGCATTGACCGGCGGTCACACGCGGCTATTATCGAACCATACCCTGCGATCCTGCGGGCCGGAATCCACAGCGCGGCCGGACGCGCCGCGCGCCCGGGAAGCGCGATTGCCCGTCGCCGACGGGCCAGAGAGAGGTCTCATGCGACACCAGGGCGAGCCGCAGCCGCCGGCGCGGCTGCGCGAGATCCCCTACAACTACACCTCCTTCTCGGACCGCGAGATCGTGATCCGGCTGCTCGGAGCGCGCATGTGGGGCCTGATCGAGGAGCTGCGCCACGAGCGGCGCACCGGGCGCTCCGCGCGCATGCTCTACGAGGTGCTCGGCGACCTGTGGGAGGTGAGACGCAACCCGTACCTGCAGGACGACCTGCTCGAGAGCGCGCGTCGGCGGCGGCTGCTGGTCGAGGCCCTGCATCACCGGCTTTCCGACATCGATCGTCGTCGCGACTCGACCGACGTGCCCCGATTCGATCGAGTCGGGGAACTGCTCGCCGCGGCGCGCGAGGCGGTGCACGGCTTCGAGGCCGACTTCGCCGGCTGGGCGGCGCTCAGGCGGCGCGCCGCACGGGTGCTCGGACGCCGCACCCGGGCCGACAACATCCGTTTCGATCCGTATGCCCGCGTCTCGCACGTGACCGACGCGACCGACTGGCGCGTGGAGTTCCCCTTCCTCGTGCTGATGCCCGATTCGGAGGCCGAGATGCCCGCGCTCGTGCGCGGCTGCATCGAGCTCGGCCTCACCGTGATTCCCCGGGGGGGAGGCACCGGGTACACCGGCGGCGCGGTGCCGCTGACACCCCTCTCGGCGGTGATCAACACCGAGAAGCTCGAGCGCCTCGGAGACATCGAGCGCATCCGGCTTGCGGGCGTCTCCGCGCCCGTTCCCACCGTGTTTTCGGAAGCGGGCGTGGTCACGCGCCGGGTGGCGGCGGCGGCGGAGAAGGCCGGCCTCGTCTTCGCCGTCGACCCGACATCCGCCGACGCCTCCTGCATCGGCGGCAACATCGCGATGAACGCCGGCGGCAAGAAAGCGGTGCTCTGGGGGACCGCGGTCGACAACCTCGCCTGGTGGCGCATGGTCGATTGCGAGGGCAACTGGCTCGAGGTCAGCCGCGTCGCGCACAATCGCGGCAAGATCCACGAGGTCGACACGGCCGAATTCGAGCTCGTGTGGAAGGACGGCGGCGCGCCCCCGGACGAGGCGCGCATCCTGCGGACGCAGCCGCTGCGCGTCCCGGGCCGCAGCTTCCGCAAGGTGGGCCTCGGCAAGGACGTGACGGACAAGTTCCTGGGCGGCCTGCCCGGCGTGCAGAAGGAAGGCTGCGACGGGATCATCACCTCGGCGCGCTGGATCCTGCACGAGAGCCCGGCCCACGCGCGCACGGTGTGCCTGGAGTTCTTCGGACCGGCGCGCGATGCGGTGCCGGCCATCGTCGAGATCAAGGCTCGTCTCGATGGGCTCGGCTCCCGCGGGGTGCGGCTCGCGGGTCTCGAGCACATGGACGAGCGCTATCTGCGCGCCGTCGGGTACACGACCAAGTCCCGGCGCGGCACGCTGCCGAAGATGGCGCTGTTCGGCGATATCGTCGGCGAGGACGAGGGGGCGGTCGCCGCCGCCGCCTCGGATGTCGTGCGCATCGCCAACGCCCGCAGCGGCGAGGGCTTCATCGCGGCGAGCGCCGAGGCGCGCCGCAAGTTCTGGCTCGACCGCGCCCGGACGGCCGCCATCGCCCGACACACCAACGCCTTCAAGATCAACGAGGACGTGGTGCTGCCCCTCGAGCACATGGGGGCGTACACGGACGAGATCGAGCGCATCAACATCGAGTTCTCGATCGGCAACAAGCTGCGGCTCATCGAGGAGCTGGAGCGGACCTTCGCCGGGCCGCTGCCGCTCGCGCGCGCGGAGGACACCGAGCTCGGACACCTGCCGGACGAGGAAGTGATCGGCGAGCGCCGCTCGCAGGCGCAGCAGCTGCTCGCGCGCGCGCGCGCGCGCTGGGACTCCCTCGCGCGTCATCTCGATGCGCCCGTCGCGGATCAACTCGAGACCCTCGCAGGGCCTGGGCACCAGGCCTTCGCGGCCGAGCTCGCGGTGCGCCTCGAGCGCGCGCCGCGGCTGCGCGTATTCGATCTGCTGCAGGACCGGACGCTGCGCGTGTCCTGGAAGCGCGAGCTGCGCGCGCCGCTGCAGCAGATCTTCGGCGGCCGGGTGTTCGCGCCGATCCTGGCGGCGTGCGAGGACGCGCACCGGCGCGTCCTGCGCGGCCGGCTGTTCGTCGCGCTGCACATGCACGCCGGCGACGGCAACGTCCACACCAACATCCCGGTCAATTCCGACGATTACGAGATGCTGCGGTCGGCCACCGCCGCGGTGACGCGCATCATGGGCATCGCCCGCGGACTCGGCGGCGTCATCTCCGGCGAGCACGGCATCGGCATCACCAAGCTCGAATTCCTCGAGGAGGAGGAGACCCGGGAATTTCGCGAGTACAAGCGCGGCATCGACCCCGAGGGCCGGTTCAACCGCGGCAAGCTCCTGCCCGGAGGCGACCTCTCGAATGCCTACACCCCGAGCTTCAATCTCCTCGGGCACGAGTCGCTCATCATGCAGCAGTCGGCCATCGGCACGATCTCCGACTCGATCAAGGACTGCCTGCGCTGCGGCAAGTGCAAGCCCGTGTGCGCGACGCACGTGCCGCGGGCCAACCTGCTGTACAGCCCGCGCAACAAGATCCTGGCGACCTCGCTCCTCATCGAGGCGTTCCTCTACGAGGAGCAGACGCGCCGGGGCGTCAGCATCCGGCACTTCGACGAATTCGCCGACGTGGGCGAGCACTGCACGGTCTGCCACAAGTGCGCCGCGCCCTGCCCGGTCGACATCGACTTCGGCGATGTGTCCATGGCGATGCGCGACCTGCTGCGCCGCATGGGCAAGCGGCGCTTCAATCCGGGCACGGCCGCCTCGATGTTCTTCCTCAATGCGACCCGACCCGAGACCATCCGCCTGGCGCGCAAGGTCATGATCGAATGGGGTTACGGGATGCAGCGGCTGGCCAACCGCGCGCTGAAGCGCCTCGCGCGCGCGCAGACGCGCCGGCCTCCCGCGAGCACCGGCAGGCCGCCGCTCACCGAGCAGGTGGTGCACTTCGTGAACAAGAGGATGCCCGGGGGCTTGCCGAAGAAGACCGCCCGGGCGCTGCTCGACATCGAGAATCCGGCGTACGTGCCGATCATCCGCGATCCCGCCGCCACCACGAGCGACACCGAGGCGGTGTTCTATTTCCCGGGGTGCGGCTCCGAGCGCCTGTTCTCCCAGGTGGGCCTCGCGACACAGGCGATGCTCTGGCACGTCGGCGTGCAGACGGTGCTGCCGCCCGGTTATGTCTGCTGCGGATATCCGCAGCGCGGCGCGGGGCAGTTCGACCGCGCCGAGAAGATCACCACCGAGAACAGGGTGCGGTTCCACCGCGTCGCGAACACGCTCAACTATCTGGACATCCGCACCGTGGTGGTGAGCTGCGGGACCTGCTACGACCAGCTGCAGGGATACGAATTCGAGGAGATCTTTCCCGGCTCGCGCATCCTCGACATCCACGAGTACCTGATGGAGAAGGGCGTCAGGATCGAGGGGATGACGGGTGTACGCTACATGTATCACGACCCTTGCCACTCGCCGATGAAGCGGCACGATCCGCTCCAGGTGGTCAACTCCCTCATGAACGAGGCGCGCAACGGGCACATCGAGCGGAACGATCGCTGCTGCGGAGAGTCCGGAACGCTCGCGCTCACGCGACCGGATGTCTCGACTCAGGTGCGCTTTCGCAAGGAGCAGGAAGTCCGCGCCGGCGCCGCGAAGCTGCGCTCCGCGGGGGCCGGCGAGATCAAGGTGCTCACGTCCTGCCCGTCGTGCCTGCAGGGGCTCAAGCGCTACAACGAGGACGCGGACCTCGACGCGGACTACATCGTGGTCGAGCTCGCCCGACACGTGCTCGGGGAGAACTGGATGGCGGAGTACGTCGAGCGCGCCAACAGCGGCGGCATCGAACGGGTGCTGGTGTAGGGGCTCTCGGCCATGACGCTGCTCGGCGAGCTGGTCGGCGCTTCCGAGCGAGTGGGCGCCACATCCTCGCGGCTCGCGAAGGTGCGCGAGATCGCCGGGTTTCTCCGCCAGCTGCCTCCGGATGAGATCGAGATCGCCGTGTGTCAGCTTTCCGGAGAGCTGCCGCAGGGCAGGATCGGCATCGGCTCCTCGAGTCTGCAGGCGGCCCTGGCCGGCGCAGGACCCGCGCCTTCGAGCCCGACACTGTCGTTGTCGCAGGTCGATCGGCGAGTGACCGACCTCGCGCGCGTGCGCGGCGCCGGCTCGACGGCCCGGCGCGGGCAGGCGCTGCGGGAGCTGCTCGCGCAGGCGACCGATCGGGAGCGCGCGGTGCTCGTGCGGCTGCTCGCGGGCGAGCTCCGCCAGGGAGCCCTCGGCGGCCTCATGGTCGAGGCCGTGGCGGCGGCCGCCGGGCTGCCGGTCGCGGCGGTGCGCCGCGCCGCGATGTATGGCGCCAGCCTCGGCGCGGTCGCCCGCGCGGCGCTCACCGGCGGAGCGGTCGCGCTCGAGCGGTATCGGCTCGAGGTGTTCTCACCGGTGGCACCCATGCTCGCGCAGACCGCCGAGGATGTGGAGTCGGCGCTGCGCGAGCTCGGCGGGGCGCAAGCCGCGCTCGAGTGGAAGCTCGATGGCGCGAGAGTCCAGGCGCACAGGCTCTACGATCAGGTGCGCCTTTACACCCGCACGCTCAACGACGTCACGGATGCCCTGCCCGAAGTGGTCGCGGCCGTGCGCGCGCTGCCGGCTCAGGCGCTGGTGCTCGACGGGGAGGCGATCGCCTTCGACCGCGCCGGCAGGCCGCACCCGTTCCAGATCACCATGCGGCGGATCGGCCGGCGGGTCGACGTCGAATCGCTCCGGCAAGAGCTGCCCATCCGCGCCTGCTTCTTCGATTGCCTGCGGGTGGAGGACCGCACGATCGCCGATCTGCCGGCGCGGGAGCGCTTCCGGCTGCTCGCCGCCGCGGTCCCCGAGGCGCTGCGGATCCCGCGGATCGTCACCGCCTCGGCGCTCGAGGCGCGCGCGTTCTACCAGGCGGCGCTCGCGGCGGGCCACGAGGGCGTCATGGTGAAATCGCTCGAGGCGCCCTACGAAGCCGGCAACCGCGGGGCGAGCTGGCTGAAGGTCAAGCGCGCCCATACCCTGGACCTCGTCGTGCTCGCGGCCGAGTGGGGACACGGCAGGCGGCGCGGCCGGCTCTCCAACCTGCACCTGGGCGCTCTCGAGCGCGCGAGCGGCCGGTACGTGATGCTCGGCAAGACGTTCAAGGGGCTCACCGATGCGACACTCGAGTGGCAGACCCGGGAGTTGCTCGCGCGCGAGACCCACCGCGATCAGTGGACCGTCCATGTACGGCCGGAGCTCGTGGTCGAGATCGCCTTCAGCGACCTGCAGGCGAGCCGCCGGTATCCGGCCGGCCTTGCGCTGCGGCTCGCTCGGGTCAAGCGCTACCGCGAGGACAAGCCGGCCGAGGACGCGGATGACATGGAGAGCGTCCGGCGCATCTTCGCGGCTCAACGCGGCGAGGCTTCCTGAGTCCTCGGGCCGGTCAGGCGGCTGCGGTCGCCGCGCGCCGGCAGGTCGCGGCGCGGCGGCGGCGTTGGCGGCGAGCGCCTGCCGATGCGGCGCCCGCGCGCGGATCCACGCCGCGGCGTCAGCTTCCGGGTCCGCCGGAAAGCAGCGCCTCCAGTTTCGCTCGCAGCGCGCCGCCGTCGGATGGCGAGCCCGACTGCGCGTCGAATCGAGGATCGAGCTTCGCGAGCAGCCCGCGCGCCAGGCTCGCACGCCGCGCTTCGTCCATCGACGGCCAGCGCTCGAGCAGGTCGCGCACGAGTTGCAGCGCCTCGAGCGGGAGTCTCGAGCGCTGCGCCTGCTCACCGCTCCGCGCCAGCGAGCGGGCGCTCCCGGCGGCATCCACCACGAGCACCGTGCCGGCGACCTGGTCGCCAAAGCGCACTCGCTTCTCGGTGAGCACACAACACACGAGTCCCACCATGTAGAAGGCGGGCAGGCAATCGATGAGGCGAAACGCATTGCGGATGAGCAGCGCGCCGGGGCCCGGGGTGGCGCCCTCCACCGTGACGATGCGCGCGCCGGCCTTGCGCAGACCGGGCGTGCTCCCTTTCATCGCCACCTCGAGCACCGGGTGATAGAGGAAATAAGTCGCGAGCGCGAGCACACCGCACGCGATCATCAGCTTCCGGCCCATCGGAGCGTCGTTCGCGACGGCCGGCAACAGGCGCAACAGCAGCGCCAACAGCACCCAGCCGAGCGCAAGCAGCAGGCGGATCATCCAGTCGGTCAGGAAGGCATAGCTGCGGGTGCCGGGCCCGGCGATGCGGACCGCCACGTCGATGCCCGTCAATCCCCTGACGGTGAGCGCTTCCGCGGTCATCGTGACACGATGAAAGTTGCCGATTCGAGCCGAGCTTAGCTATTCTGACGGTCGGGCACAAGTGAAGTCCCGCGGGGCGACCGCGCGGCAATCACGACAGAGCGGGGAGGCAACATGGGCTACGTGCCGCCATCGGCGCCGCTTTCGATCGGGGGAGTGCTGGATGACTGGCTGCGCCTCTTCCGCGAGTCCTTCAGCCGCTGTTGGCCGCTCACGCTGGTCGCGGTCGCCGCCGGAGTCCTGCTCGAGTACCTCATGACTCCGAGCGTGCCTCCGGCCGGAACACCCCAGCTGCAATACTACCTGCAGATGTGGTCCGCGGTCAGCGCGCCGCAGGGCTTCCTCGCGCAGCTCCTGTTCTACCTGGTAATGGGCGTCGTATACGGCGCGCTGCTCGCGCAGCAGTGGGCCATGATCCGCGGCGAGGCGCCGCTTTCGACCGCCAACGCGTTGACCCTGGGGCTGAATCGCCTGCCGCAAATGATACTCGGCATGATCCTGCTGGCGCTCATCATGAGCGCGATCGTCCTGCCGGCCGGGGTCATCGGCGCCATAGTATTCGGGCTCTACCACGAGCGCGCGGCGATCGGCCTGACGCCCCTCATGGTCCTGTTCGCGGTGGCGGTGCTCCTCGGATTTTGCGCGATCATCTACGTCGCCGCGCGGCTGCAGCTGTGGCCCGCGGCCATCTTCGCCGACGACTGCGGTGGCGCCGCCGCCCTGGGGCGAAGCTGGGCGCTGGTGCGCGGGCACTGGTGGCGAGTCACTCTCATCGGCTTCGTCGGCGGAGTGCTCATGTGGATCCTCGAGCTCGCCGTAGGGATCGTGACCATGCTCGCCGCCGGCCTGTTCAGTCCGCCGCTCGGCGATATCGCGGGCTTCATCCACCGGATACGCGTGGCCGCGGCCGTCGCCCAGACGGCGCGCATCGTCACGATGCCGCTGCTGACGGCGATCTGGCTCGCGATCTATCACGATCTGAAGCTCAGGCGCGAAGGCGGCGATCTGGCGGCGCGCGCGGAGGCACTCGGGACACCTTGAGCGATGCGGGCTCGATGGATCGTGGGGCTCGCGCGGCTCGTGCTCGGCGGCGCGGCCCCGCTTGCCGCCGGCACCCAAGCGCTGGGTGTTCGTGGCCGGGCTCGAAAGCGCGCGCATCGCCTCCCTCGCAATCGAGCCCGCCACGGAGCCCCTCGACGCCTATTGGAATTTCAGGACCCGGCGGCAGGTTTGACCGGGCGCGCGGCTCGCGGCGCCACCGGCTCCGTTCATGATTTTCATGATTCGACACACTTTCCCGACCTCCCGGCGGATGGCGCGCGGTGCCCCCCCGGGGAAGTGGCAGAATGTCGCCGGGCGCACCCCCGAAGAAGAAACGGTTCAGCATGAAATCCTCGAGACGGTTCCGGCCCGCGGTCATCGGGCTCGCCGCACTTTGCGGGGCCGCGGCCCTGGCGCCGGCGCGGGCGCGCGCCGCGGCCGCCTCGGGCCTCGAGGCGATCGTGGTCACGGCCACGCGCATCGACGCTTCGGCTTACGACGTGCCGGCCTCCATCAGCAGCGTTTCCGGAGCCGAGCTCCTCAATGACTCCCTCGGAGTCAATCTCTCGGACAACATCGCGTTCGTCCCGGGCCTGCTCGCGCGCAACGGCTACGACTATGCCCAGGACCAGCAGATCTCCATCCGCGGCATCGGCGCGGACTCCCCGTTCGGAGTGCGCGGGGTGCGGATCTACATGGATGGCATTCCGCAGACCGGCCCCGACGGCCAGGGGCAGATCTCGGAGTTCAACCTCGGGTCCGCCGCGCGCGTCGAGGTGCTGCGCGGTCCGTTCTCCGCGCTCTATGGGAACTCCTCCGGCGGCGTCATCCAGATATTCACCGCGCCCGGCACGGCTCCCGGGAGGATCCGCGCCGACCTGGGCTACGGCAGCTTCGGCACCGTGCGCGCGGGAGTGGATGCGGAGGATGCCAGCGGGCCGCTCCATTACAACGTCGACTTCACCCACTTCTCCTTCGCCGGCTTCCGTCCGCAGCAGAGCGCGCGCAGCGAATCGTTCAACGGCAAGGTCGATTACACGCCGAGCTCGCTCGATACGCTGACGCTGGTCGCGAACGTGCTCTCGCGTCCGGACTCGCAAGATCCTCAGGGACTGAGCGCCGCCGAATTCGCCGCCGACCCGTGGCAGACCGACCCGGCATCGCTCGCCTTCGACACCCGCAAGTCGCTCGATCAGCAGGAGGTCGGGCTGGTGAATCGCCTGAAGCTGAGCGACACGCAGTCGATCCGGGTGATGGGTTATTACGGGCACCGCGCCGTGCTGCAGTTCCTGTCGATCCCCGTCGGACCGCAGAAGGCGCCGACCAGCTCGGGGGGAGTGATCGACCTCGACCGGCAATTCGGCGGCGCGGACGCGCGCTGGAGCTATGAGGGCACGCTCGCCGGCCGGGCCTTCTCCTGGGTCGCCGGAGCGAGCTACGACACCCAGAACGAGCTGCGGCGCGGATACGACAACTTCTCCGGCGCGACGCTCGGGGTCGTGGGCGCGCTGCGGCGCAACGAGAACGACATCGCGCGCGACATCGACGAGTACACGCAGGGCAGCTGGGAGCTCCTGCCCCGCTGGACCCTCACCGTCGGTGTCCGGCACAGCGAGGTTCGCTTCATCTCGGAAGACCGCTTCATCACCGCGAAAAGCGGCAACGACAGCGGCTCGGTCACCTACACGGCGACCTCGCCGGTGGCCGGGGTGCTGTTCGCGGCGCGCCCCTGGCTGCACCTTTATGCCTCCTACGGTCAGGGATTTCAGACACCGCTCGGATCGGAGCTGGCCTACCGCCCCGACGCGAGCCCGGGCCTGAACTTCGCGCTGCGCCCTTCCCGCAGCGACAACGGCGAGCTCGGAGCGAAGTTCCTGCTGGGCCGGCGCCTGTCGGCCGAGATCACCGGCTTCGAAACGCTCACCCACGACGAGATCGTCGTCGACACCAGCCTCGGCGGCCGCTCGACCTATCAGAATGCCGGGCGCACGCGCCGCGACGGCGTGGAGGCGTCGCTCGACTACCGCTTCGCGCGGCAGTGGCGCCTGCAGCTCGCCTACACCTACGTCGATGCCGTGTATCTCGACGCCTACCGCACGTGCGCGACCGCGCCCTGCGCGAAGCCCACCGTTGCGGTCGCCGCCGGCAACCGTCTTCCGGGAGTGCCGCTCGATGACGGCTATGCCCGCCTCACCTTCGGACATGACACCGGTTGGCAGGCGAGCGTGAGCGATCAGTACATCAGCCGGATCGCCGTCAACGACCCGAACAGCGCGTATGCGCCGGCGTACTCCCTGCTCGATTTCACGGGCGGCTACGGCGCCCGGCTGCGCTCGATGCGCCTGCGGGTGTTCATGCGGCTCGACAACGTTCTCGACCGGCATTACGTGAGCGCGATCATCGCCGACAACGCGAACGGCAAGTACTACTATCCGGGACCGGGATTCAACGTCTTCGCGGGATTCGTCGCCTCGGTCGTGCCGTGAGCCGGCAACATCGGTATCGGACCGCGCTCGTCTGGGTCGGCAACGACGGCAGCGGCACCGCCACGTACCGCGGCTACCGGCGCGATCACCTGATCACGGCCGACGGCAAGCCGCCGCTGCCCGGCTCGAGCGATCCCCTGTTCCGCGGAGACGGCACGCGCTACAACCCGGAGGAGCTCCTGGTGGCGAGCCTTTCGGCGTGTCACATGCTGTGGTACCTGCACCTCTGCGCCGATCGGGGCGTGGTCGTCGTCGAGTATCGCGACGAGGCGAGCGGGACTTTGCAGGAGGAGGACGACGGCGGCGGCTCGTTCGTGCAGGTCCTGCTCGAGCCGCGGGTGCGGATCTCGGCGGACAGCGACCGCTGCGCGGCGCTCGCGCGGCACGAGCGTGCGCATC
>JAKAZP010000035.1 GCA_021815905.1 Pseudomonadota bacterium
ACAGCCCTCCTGACCAGCGCCCGGCGTACGCCGCGGCGCCGACGCCCGTGCTGGAGCGCCGTGTCGGAGCGCTAACCCCGCGCGAGCACCAGCGCGTAGCGCACCGTCACGCGATTTCCCACCCAGGCGGTCGAATGCCACTGGCCCTGGCCGATGCCGTAGTCGAGCCGGCGCACCGTCGTGCTGCCGTCGAGTTCCCGGACGCGCCGTCCGCCGATCGTCGCGGGTCGCCAGCTGAAGTGCACGGTGGCGGGACGCGTGACGCCGCGGATCGTGAGCGACCCCCGGGCCTCATAGCCCGAGGGCGCCTTCAGGATGCGGGTCGCGTCGAATCGGGCCTGCGGATACCGCGCGACATCGAAGAAGTCCCGCCCGCGCAGCAGCGCGTTGCGCTCGCCATCGCCGGTATCGAGCGAGCGGGTCTGGATCACCACCTCGAGCCGTCCGGCCGCCGGGTCGAAGCTCACCGTGTAGGCGCCGAAGCGCCCGTGATTCTTCGCCCCGGCCTGCG
The DNA here is from genome assembly GCA_021815905.1 of Pseudomonadota bacterium. The sequence goes on from JAKAZP010000035.1 coordinate 512, forward strand.
TGAACGTGTACGTGAGCGAGCTGCGCGCCGCAAGGAGCGTGTACCCGGTCCCGGCCGCGGGCCCGGCCGCTGCCGCGGCTGCGGCGCCGAGCAGCGGGAGCGAGAGGACGGCGAGGCCGCCCGCCGGGCGGTGAATTGCGGTCACGGCGACTCCGCGGGCTTACGAGGAGGGCGTGTCAGGTCCGGACGGCAGCATGCGCCGAAGGGTGTCGTCTTTCAACACGAAATGATGTTTGATCGCCGCGGCGACATGCAGCGCGACGACCACCCCGAGGGAGATCGCCAGAATCCTGTGCGTCTCGAGCAGCGCGCCGTACAGCGGCTTGCTCCTGCCGACGAGATCCGGAAGTTGGTACAGATTGAACCAGCTGACCGGAAAGCCTCGTGCGGAGGACATGATCCAACCCGTGAGCGGCAGCGCGAGCAACAGCAGGTAGAGCGCCGCGTGGGTGAGCCGGGCGAGGAGGCGCTCGAACGGGCCGAGATTTCCCGGCAGCGACGGCGTGGGGTTCATCCAGCGCCACATGAGTCGCGCCAGCACGAGCGCGAGAATCGTCATTCCGAGGGATTTGTGGCGCGCGAGCGTCGCGAGCTTCTCGACGCCGATGGGCAACAGGGCGCCGGCGAGCCCCAGGCTCACCTGCGCCGCGAGCGCGGCGACGATGAGCCAGTGGAGCAACTGCGAGACGGCGCCCCAGCGGGCCGTGGTATTGCGAACGCGCATGCCGGAAGCTTAAGCGATCAGCAGAATCGATGTGCCCTCGGGCGCGGTGAGCAGTGCGCTTTCCTCGGCGGCGAGCCCGTGAGGCGGCGCGGCGAGCGCGATGCCGAGCTCGCGCAGGCGCGCGATGCGCATCGGCATCGTCTCTTCTCGGAACACGAGCAGCGGCCGCTTGCTGAAGGCCGGCCGGTGCAGCGCCAGATCGAGCGCATCGCTCGTGAGCTGCAGATTCGGATAGGGGCGCTCCTCATCGGTCGCGACGAAGCCGAGCGCCTCCCATACGCGCCGCGGCTCCTCGAAGTCCGCCGCCGGGAGGCTGAGCTCGGCGAAGTAACCGAGGAGGGATGTCTCGAGCGGCCGGCGCCGTGACGGGGAGAAGGTGCGCGCTTCGAGCACCCTGACGGTGTGTCCGGCGGGGTCGCGCGCCTGGATCTCGTGAAAGGCCTCCTCGCCCGCCTGCACCCGCTCGAGCGCGAGCCCGAGCCGCTCGAGCTCGGCGGCGCGGGCGGCGATTCCGGGACACACGAAGGTGGTTGCCGGCGAGGCGAGCGCCTGCTGATGCAGGCCGAGGTGGAGCCGGCCGTCGGTCAACACGCCGTAGGGGTGCGGCCAGAGGTCTCCGGTTTGCGCCTGCGTGAAGCCGAGACGCTCGTAGAATTCCACCGAAGCGCGGATGTCGCTCGTGCCGATGCCGATCTCGAGGAAGCGGCCGGGCAGCGGGCTCGGGCTCTCGGGGCTGTTCATGGGGAGTGCGGCGCGCGGGGCGGCCGGGAGGCGCGGACCGTGCGCTCAGGCGGAAGTGCCGCGGGCGGCGCCCGTGGAATGCAGCCCCAGCTCGATCTGCGTCCATCCCTGGCAGTGCCGCGCGATCTGACTCGCGAGCAGCCGCGCGTGCTCCGCTCGCGCGTTGAGCGCGGGCACGTACTCGAACCGCTCGCCTCCCGAGCGCACGAACACGTCGCGGTTCTCGATGCCGATCTCCTCGAGCGTCTCGAGACAATCGACCGCGAACCCCGGGCACATCACGGTCACTTCCCGGATACCTCGCGCCGGCATCTGCCGCAGCACCTCGCTCGTGTACGGCTTCAGCCACTCGGCCGCGCCGAACCGCGACTGAAAGCTCACGCTCCACTCCCCCTCGCGCAGCATGAGCTCCTCGGCGAGCAGCCGGGCGGTCTTCTGGCACTTGCAGAAGTACGGATCACCCTGGCGGAAGTAACGCTCCGGAATGCCGTGAAACGAGACCAGCAGATGCGGCGTGCGGCCGCGCTCTTCCCAGTGGCTCACCACGCTCCGGCGCAGCGCATCGATGTACTCGGGCTGGTCGTGGTACTCGGCGACGAATCGCAGCTCCGGCAGCCAGCGCCAGCGCCTGAGCTCCGCGCTCACCTGATCGTAGACCGCGCCGGTGGTCGCGCCGCAGTACTGCGGGAACAGCGGCAGCACCAGGATTCGCTGCGCGCCGCTCTCGCGCAGGCGCGTGAGCGCCTGCGCCACGCTCGGCGTGCCGTAGAGCATCCCGAGCTCCACCGAGAACGGCGCGAGGAATCGCTGGGCCAGGGTGCTCGTGAGCTCCGAGCGCAGCCGCTCGGACAGCTCGAGGAGCGGCGAGCCTCCGGCGGACCAGATCCGGCGGTACTTGCGCGCCACGCGCGCCGGCCGCAGCGGCAACACCAGGCCATGAAGAATCGGCAGCCACAGAGCGCGCGGCATCTCGACGATGCGCGGATCGCTCAGCATGCGCTTGAGAAAGGCGCGCACCGCGCGCGGCTCGGGCGCGTCCGGCGTGCCGGAGTTCACCAGCAGGACGCCGATCCGCTCCGCCGTGTCGCGGTGGAAATCGGGGGAGCTCACGTAGCGCATGCCGCTCAAGATACCGCAACGGCCCGAGTGGAGTAAGCGTGGCTGTGGAAAGTACGTAGGCGCGACTATTTCTTGGGAGCGGCCTCGATGGCGGTGCAGAGGTACTTGAGCTCGGTGTAATCGAGAATGCCGTATCTCGAGCCCTCCCGGCCGATGCCCGACTCCTTCATGCCGCCGAAAGGCGCGACCTCGGTCGAGATGATGCCCGTGTTGAGGCCCACGATGCCGTACTCGAGCGCTTCGGCCACGCGCCAGGAGCGCGAGAGGTCGCGCGTGTAGAAATAGGCGGCGAGTCCGAACTCGGTGTCGTTCGCCATGCGGATCGCCTGCTCCTCGGTCTCGAAGCGAAAGAGCGGGGCCACGGGGCCGAAAGTCTCCTCGCGCGCCACCAGCATGTCAGGGGTGACATCGGTGATCACCGTCGGCTCGAAGAAGGTGCCGCCGAGGGCGTGGGCCTTGCCGCCGTGAACCACCCGTCCTCCCTTGCGCAGCGCGTCGGCGATGTGCGCCTCGACCTTGGCGACGGCCTTGCGATCGATCAGCGGTCCCTGATCCGTCGGGCCTTCGAGGCCGTTGCCGATTCGAAGCCTGCCGACCGCCTCCACCAGCTTGCGCGTGAACCTCTCGTAGACCCCCGCCTGGACCAGCAGCCGGTTGGCGCACACGCACGTCTGCCCGGTGTTGCGGTACTTGCTCGCGATCGCGCCGGCCACCGCCTGCTCGAGGTCGGCGTCGTCGAACACGATGAAGGGGGCGTTGCCGCCGAGCTCGAGCGAGAGCTTCTTCAGCGTGCCGGCGCATTGCTCCATCAGGCGCTTGCCGACGGCGGTCGAGCCGGTGAAGGTGAGCTTGCGAACCGCGGGGTTGGAAGTCATTTCCCCGCCGATCGCCGCGGCGTCCACGCCGGTGACGATGTTGAGAACTCCGGCCGGCAGTCCCGCGCGCATGCCGAGCTCGGCCATCGCGAGGGCGGAGAAGGGCGTCTGGATCGCCGGTTTGCAGACGAAGGTGCAGCCCGCCGCGAGCGCGGGGGCCGCCTTGCGCGTGATCATCGCCGACGGGAAATTCCACGGTGTGATCGCCGCCACCACCCCGATGGGCTGGCGCAGGACCAGGATGCGCTTGTCGGGCTGGTGGCCGGGAATGACGTCGCCGTAGAGGCGCTTGCCTTCTTCGGCGAACCACTCGATGAACGATGCGGCGTAGGCGATCTCGCCCTTCGATTCCGCGAGCGGCTTGCCCTGCTCGGCGGTCATGAGAATCGCGAGATCCTCCTGATTCGCCATCATGAGCTCGAACCAGCGCTTGAGGATCTGCGCGCGCTCCTTGGCGGTTCGGGCCGCCCAGGCGGGAAAGGCGGCGCGCGCGGCCTCGATGGCGCGCCGCGTGTCGGCGGCGCCCATGTCGGGCACGGAACCGAGGCGCGCCCCCGTCGCGGGATTGTGGATATCGCGGGTGGCCTCGCCCTCGGCAGCCGTCCAGGCCCCGTCCACGCAGGCGCGCTCGCGCAGCAGCGCCGGATCTCGAAGCTTCAGCATGGGTTCGGTGCCTCCTCAGGAATGGTCCGGATCGTCCTCGGCGGGCGTCTCCTTGCCCGTCAGATGCGCGGCGAGGAAATCGAGCGTGCGTTGGCGGGCGAGCGCGGCGGCCGCGGGAGCGTAGCTCGCTCGCATGTCGCAGTTGAAGCCGTGGCCCGCGCCCTCGTAGAGATGAAAGATTCCCGCCGGATGGGCCGCGCGCATGCCCTCGATCTCATCGAGCGGGATGCTCTTGTCCGCGGTGCCGAAGTGATACATCACCGGACAGCGCGGTTTCCTGCCGGCATCCTGCGCGTGTCCGTAGTACACCACCGCGCAGGCGATCGGCAGCTCGCAGGCGGCGCGATACGACAGCGTACCTCCCCAGCAGTAGCCGACGGTGCCGACGCGGCCGGAGTGCCTGACCACGGCGACCGCCGCCGCGACGTCCTTCATCGCCTGCTCCGGCTGGATCTGCTCCTTGTAGCCGCGGCCCTCGGTGACCTCCTCCTGCGAATAGCCGAGCGTGATGCCGCGGCGAATCCGGTCGAACAGCGAGGGCGCGATCGCGGTGTAGCCTTCGGCCGCAAAGCCGTCGGTCACGGCGCGGATGTGGGCGTTGACGCCGAAGATCTCCTGGATCACGACCACCGCGCCGCGGGGGCGGCCGGCAGGGGCCGCAAGATAGGCCTGGAACTCATGGCCGTCGCGGGCCATGAGGGTGGTGAGCTCACCCATGTGGGGGTCCTCGGACTGGATTGAATCGAGCACATCAGCATAGCGCCTGGCGCGCGCGGCTGGAATGGACGCCGCGAACCCCCGGGGATTTGGCGCGCGGCCGCCTGGCGGTGGTAGCGTACGGCGGGTTGCGGGGGAATCGGTCCGACGGGAGGCCTCATGCTCGCAGGCGAAGCGGTTCGGCGGGTCGCGATCATCGGTGGCGTTCGCCTGCCGTTTGCGCGGGGGCACACGGCGTACGCCACGGCGGGCGACCAGGAGATGCTCACGGCCGTGTTCCGCGCCGTCGTGGAGCGCTTCGCGCTCGCGGGCGTCCGGCTCGGCGAGGTGGCGGCCGGCGCGGTGATCAAGCACCCGAAGGACTTCAATCTCACGCGCGAGTGCGTCCTGTCCTCGGGCCTGGATCCGCAGACCCCGGGCCTCGATCTGCAGCGCGCCTGCGGCACGAGCCTCGAGGCGGCGATCGCCGTCGGCAACAAGATCGCGCTCGGGCAGATCGAGGCGGGCCTGGCGGGGGGCGTCGATTCCGTGAGCGACCCGCCGGTCCTCTACCCCCGCTCCTATCAGCAGCTGCTGCTCGCGAGCTTTCGCGGCCGGAGCTTCGCGGAGCGCCTGCGGCCATGGCTCTGGCTGCGTCCGAAGCATTTCAGACCCGTGCTCCCGGCCGTGGTCGAGCCGCGCACCGGGCTTTCCATGGGACAGAGCACCGAGCTCATGGTGCAGCGCTGGCACATCGCGCGCGAGGAGCAGGATCGCCTGGCGTACGAGAGTCACATGAAAGCCGCGGCCGCGTGGCGCGAGGGCTTCTACGACGACCTCACGGTGCCCTTCCTCGGGCTGAAGACCGACAACAACATTCGCCCGGATACCTCGCTCGAGAAGCTCTCGAAGCTGCGCGCGAGCTTCGATGCGCGCGACGGGACGCTCACGGCGGGCAACAGCACCCCGCTCACCGACGGGGCGAGCGCGGTGCTGCTCGCCTCCGAGGAATGGGCCGCGCGGCGCAAGCTCCCCGTCCAGGCCTGGCTGCGCTACGGCAAGGTCTGGGCGGTCGATTACGCGAGCGGCCGGGAAGGGCTGCTGATGGCGCCCGTCTACGCGGTGTCGGCCATGCTGCGCGATGCGCGGCTCACGCTGCAGGATTTCGACTACTACGAGATCCACGAGGCGTTCGCGGCCCAGGTGCTCTGCACGCTCGCCGCGTGGGAGTCGCCGGAATTCTGCCGCGAAGCCCTCGGGCGCGACGCCCCCCTCGGTGAGATCGACCGCGCGCGCCTCAACGTCAAGGGCGGCAGCGTCGCGATCGGCCATCCGTTCGCCGCCACCGGCACCCGGATCCTCGCGACCCTCGCGAAGATTCTCGCCGGCGACCCGGCGGCCCGCCGGGGGCTGGTCTCGGTGTGCACGGCCGGCGGGATGGGCGTCACGGCGATCGTGGAGCGCTGAGGCCGCGGCACCCGGCTCGAGGCTATACTGGACCAAAGGGGGCGCGCCGGCCGGGCCGTCGAGATGCTGACCTTGGGCGCGTTCCCGGCCGACGCATCACGGGTGAGCGACGCCGCGCGTCGAACGGCGACCGGAGAGAAGCTCGAGTGGATGGCAATCCCTTCGAGGAAACTGCGACCCTGCGCTCCGACATCGGAGCGCTGCTCGGGGAGACGGCCCTGTTCAGCGGCCTCGAGCCGGAGCTGCTCCGTCGGATCGCGAGCGTGTCGGAGTGGCTCTCGCTCCCGGGCGGGGCGACGCTGTTCTGCGCGGGCGATCCTCCCGATGCGCTCTACGTGGTGTTGAGCGGCTGTCTCGGCGTCTTCTCTCCCGAGAACCGGGTGCAGCGAAGATTCCTGGCGCGCATCGCCGCCGGCGACGTGGTCGGGGAGATGGGACTGATCTCCGGGCGCGCGCGCACCGCCGACATCGTCGCGCTCCGGGACACCGAGCTCGCGCGCATCTCGGGCCAGGCGTTCGACGAGGTGCTGCGCAGCCAGCCGGAGGCGATGCTGCGGATGGCGCGTCTCGCCGTCGACCGGCTCGAGCGCTCCCAGTCACGCGCTCCCGCGCATGCGCGGGGCGCGTGCACCTTCACGGTGCTGCCGCAGAGCATGGAAGTCGATTTCGGCGGCTTTGCCACCAGGCTCGTGCGGGCGCTCTGCGAGCACGGTCGCGCCGAGCTCGTCTGGAGCGTGCGCGCCAAATCGCACACCAGCCAGTGGTTCAACAACATCGAGGCGGCGAACGACTTCGTGGTCTATGTCGCGGATCCCACCCCGGACCGCTGGACCAAGCTGTGCGTGCGCCAGGCCGACGCCCTGCTGCTGCTCGCCCGGGCGGACAGCCCGGCCGGCAGCTGGGCGGCGCTGCGCTGGCCGCACGATCACAGCGTCGCCCCGCAGCGCTGCGAGCTCGTGCTGCTCCACGACAGCGAGCTCGAGACCGGGGCCGCGACGCGCTGGCTCGAAGGCGTGCCCGACATCCCCCACCACCATGTCGAGAGTCCGGCCGACTACTCGCGCCTGGCGCGCGTGCTGACCGGCCGAGGCGTCGGGCTCGTGCTCTCCGGCGGCGGTGCGCGGGGAGCGGCGCACATCGGGGTGGTGAAGGCGCTGCGCGAGAGCGGGATCCCGGTCGATCTGGTCGGCGGCACGAGCATGGGGGCCATCATCGGGGCCGGCGTCGCGCTGCGCTGGGACATCGATGAGCTGACCGAGCGCTTCCGCCGCGCGTTCGTCGAGTCGAATCCGCTGCGCGATTACACGCTGCCCCTGGTGTCGCTCGTCTCGGGCCGCAGGGTGTCTTCTCTCCTGTATCGCGCCTTCGGCGATCTCGCCATCGAGGATCTGCCGCTCGGATTCTTCTGCGTGTCATCCAACCTGACCAGCGGTCAGGTCATGGTGCACCGGCGGGGACTCCTGTGGCGCTCGCTGCGCGCCTCGGTCGCCATCCCGGGCGTTCTGCCCCCGGTGCTGCACCAGGGCGAGGTGCTGGTCGACGGCGGCACGATGGACAATCTGCCGGTCGATGCGATGCTCGAGCTCGGCAGAGGTCCGGTGATCGGCTGCGATGTCGGGGCCGACAAGGCCTTCGGCAGCCAGGCGGACGAGCTCGATGTGCCGCTGCCCTGGCAGCTCGTGAGCTGGGTCAAGGCGCGCCGCCGCCGCCCGAACATCTTTCAGATCCTCTGGCGCGCCGGAATGGTCAACAGCGCCGCGACCAGCGCCGCGCACCGTCAGCGGACCGATCTCATCCTCCAGCCCCCGCTCGCGGACGTCGACATGCTCAACTGGAAGGCCTATGAGCGCGCGATCGCGGCCGGTTACCGATACGCCCTCGAGCGCCTCGAGCAGCTGCCGGCGGACTCGCCCGTGTGGAAGGCGGCGGGGGTGCTGAAGGGCTGAGGTCGGGCCGAGCGCCCGCCTCGATGAGTTGGAAGCCGGCGAGCGGCTCCCGGTCAGCCTGAGGGCAGCCCGGCCAGGCGGCGCTCGAGGAATCGGCGCTCGGCGCCCGCGGGCGTCAGGGCCAGCGCCCGCGAATAGGCCTCCCGGGCTTCCCCAAAACGGCCGAGCCGGCGGCACAGGTCGGCGCGGGCGGCGTGCGCCAGCCGGTACTGCGAAAGGCCGCCGGCCGCCAGGAGCGCATCGACCCGCTCGAGGCCGGCCTCGGGACCGTCGCTCATCGCGACCGCAACCGCCCGGTTGAGCGCCACGACCGGCGAGGGTTCCATGCGGTGCAACAGGTCGTACAGGGCGACGATCCCGCGCCAGTCCGTATCGGCCGCGCGCGGCGCCCGGCAGTGAATCGCGGCGATCGCGGCCTGCACGGTGTAGGGGCCGAGCCGGCCCGTGGCGAGGGCGCGCTCGACCAGGGCCGAGCCCTCCTCGATCTGCTCGCGGCTCCAGCGAGAGCGGTCCTGATCCTCGAGCACAATCAGCTCGCCGGCGGCCGAGGTGCGCGCCGCGCGGCGCGAATCGTGGAGCAACATCAGCGCCAGCAGTCCGAGCGACTCCGATTCCGGCAGCATCGCGGCGAGCAGCCTCCCGAGCCGGATCGCTTCGCTCGCGAGATCGTGCCGGACGAGCTCGGCCCCGCTGCTCGCGCTGTAGCCTTCGTTGAAGACCAGATAGATGACGCGCAGCACCGCCTCGAGCCGCTGCGCAAGCTGCTCGGCGCTCGGCACCTCGTAGGGAATGCGGGCGTCGCGGATCTTGCCCTTGGCGCGCACGATGCGCTGAGCGATCGTCGGCACCGGCACGAGAAAGGCGCGCGCGATCTGCCCGGTCGTCAGCCCGCAGACCTCGCGCAGCGTGAGCGCGACTTGAGCATCCTGCGCGAGAGCCGGATGACAGCAGGTGAATATCAGCCGCAGCCGGTCGTCCCGCACGCTGTCGTCGTCGCCCGCGGGAGTCTCCACCTCCGCGATGTCGTGCGCGAGCGGGTCGAAGGCCTCGAAGCGCGCCTCGCGCCGCAGCCGATCGATGCCGCGGAAGCGTCCCGCGGACACGAGCCAGGCGCGCGGGTTGCCGGGCACTCCCTGCCGCGGCCACTTCTCGAGCGCCGCGCGGAACGCGTCCTGCAGCGCCTCCTCGGCCCGGTCGAAATCCCCGAGCAGCCGGATCAGCGTGGCGAGCACCGCGCGCGACTCGCGCCGATAGACGTGCTCGATCCGCCGTTGAATGTCCGCGTCGGACATGAGGCCGCGCTCGCGCGCGCAGGTCTCAGGCCGCCAGAAAATCCAACAGCTCGCGCTGCTCGGGCGTCAACTGCTCCCGCGGCGTGACCACGGCGGCCCGCAGCGCGTGCCGGCACGGCCGCGACTCGTCCTCGACGTACTCGGCCACCACTCGCGCGATGACCTGCTGCACCCGCTCGAGATTGCCGCGGAAGAGTCCCATCACCTGCTCGGCCGAGACGTGCTGACTCGTGTCATCGAGCCAGCAGTCGTAGTCGGTGGCGAGCGCGATGGTGCAGTAGCCAAGCTGCGCCTCGAGCGCGAGAAAGGCCTCCGGCACGTTCGTCATTCCGACCAGATCCGCGCCCGCGGCGCGCAGCCAGAAGCTCTCGGCCCGCGTTCCGAGCCGGGGACCCTCCACGCAGGCATAGGTCTTTCCGCCGTGAATCGGCTGCCCGAGCGAGTCGGCCACGCGGGCGATGAGGGCCGCCGTGGCGGCGCAGGTCGGATGCGCGGTCGACACGTGCGCCACGAGTCCGCGTCCGAAGAAGCTCGCTGCGCGCACGCCCCGGGTGAAATCGAGGTACTGCGAGGGCAGTGCCAGATCCCCCGGCCGGATCTCCTCCCTCAGGCTCCCGACGGCCGAGACCCCGATGATCGTTCGCACTCCGGCGCGTTTCAGCGCCCAGACGTTCGCCCGGAAGTTGATCTCGCCCGGCAGCAGGTCGTGCCGCAGTCCGTGCCGCGCGAGGAACGCGATCTCCCGACCGGCCAGACGGCCGAACATCACCGGTCCCGACGGTCGGCCGAAGGGGGTCTCGATCTCCCGGCTCTCGATGACCTCCAGGCCCTGCATGCGATACAGACCCGTCCCCCCGATGATGCCGATCATGATGTTTCTCCGTTGCGCGGGTGCCCCGCCAGGCGGCAAGATGCCGCAAATGAGGTCCGGTCAACAAGCATTCGCGCCGCGATCCGGCTCCCCGACGGCCCGGGGCCGGGGTCCGTGGCTCCTGCCGTCAATTCCCCGCGATGCGCACGGCGGATGCGCGGGCCCGGCGCTGGTATTGCGCGGGAATCGCGATTGCGGGCTCGGCATCGCGCCGGCTCAGGGCCGCCGGAGCGTGCGGCCCCGCCCCGGGCGTTGACGCTGCGCCCCGCCGTCCCTCGGCCCCCATGTCCAGCCACGTCCCCGACACGGTCTTCGAGCGGCGCCTGTCCTCGCTGGTGAACAGCGGACAGCCCGAGGTGCTGCAAGGCGGCCGCAAGGGACTCGAGAAGGAGTCCCTGCGCGTCACGCCCGAGGGCAAACTGGCCCAGACCCCGCATCCACGCGCCCTCGGCTCGGCGCTCACCAACGAGCACATCACCACCGACTATTCCGAGGCGCTGATCGAGCTCGTGACGCCGACCTTCCTGACCTCCTGGGAGCTGCTCCAGTACCTGCTGGACCTGCACCAGTTCGTCTACCGCCATCTCGGCAGCGAGCTGCTGTGGGCGACCAGCATGCCGGGCGCGATCTCCGGGGACAAGGAGATCCCGATCGCGGAATACGGCGGCTCGCACATCGGGCGGATGAAGAGCGTGTACCGCCGGGGCCTGGGACTGCGCTATGGGCGCATGATGCAGGCGATCTCCGGCGTGCACTTCAACTACTCCTTCCCGCTGCCGTTCTGGGACGCCTACGCCGATCTGATCGGCGCGCGCGATCGCGGTCCGGGCTTCGTGTCGGAGCGCTACTTCGATCTGCTGCGCAACTACCGCCGCCACGGCTGGCTGGTGCTGTATCTCTTCGGCGTCTCCCCGGTCGTTTGCAAGAGCTTTTTCCAGGGCCGCGAGCATTCGCTGCCGGAGCTCGATGCCAACACCGCCTACGAGCCGTATGCCACGACGCTTCGCATGAGCGACATCGGCTATCGCAACCGCAGCCAGTCCGAGCTCGCCGTGTCGGTCAACAGTCTCGAGGAGTACGTCAGGGACCTGACCGGCGCCATCACCACGCCCCACCCGCCGTACGCGGCGCTCGGCCTGAGGGATCCGGACGGCGGGTACCGTCAGCTCAACACCAACATCCTGCAGATCGAGAATGAGTACTACAGCTACATCCGTCCGAAGCGCGTGG
>JAKAZP010000036.1 GCA_021815905.1 Pseudomonadota bacterium
CCACGTCGTCGACCACCTGCTCCGGCAGCGCGGTCGCATCGACGATCATGGCGTTGACCCCGCCCGTCTCGGCGATCAGCGGCACGATCGCGCCGTCGCGCGCCGCGAGCGTGCGGTTGATCGTGGTCGCCGTCGTGGTCGAGCCGGTGAAGGCGACACCGGCGACCGCCTCGTGCGCCAGAGCGAGGCTGCCGAACATCGGGCCGTCGGCCGGGGTGAGCTGCAGCACCTCCCCGGGCACGCCCGCCTCGTGCAGCAGCCGCGTCATCGCGTGCGCGACCAGCGGCGTGCCCGGCGCGGGCTTGGCGATCACGGCATTGCCCGCCATGAGCGCCGCGCTGACCTGCCCGGTGAAGATGGCCAGCGGGAAATTCCACGGGCTGATGCACGCAAACACGCCTCGGCCCTGCAGCGAGATCGCGTTCCGCTCGCCGACCGGGCCACGCAGCTCATGCGCCTCGCCGAAGAGCCGGCGGCCCTGCTCGGCGTAGTAGCGGCAGAAGTCCGCCGCTTCCCGAACCTCGGCGACCGCATCGGGCAGTGTCCTGCCGGCCTCGCGCACCAACAGGCTGAGAAACAGGCCGCGGCGCTGCTCGAGCAGATCGGCCGCCCGTTCCAGAGCCTGGGCCCGTGTCGCGGCGGAGGTGCCGTCCCAGGCGCGCTGCGCGCGCGCGCAGCTCTCGAGCGCCCCGATGATCTGCGCCTCGGTCGCATCCCGCGTGAGCCCCACCTGGTCGTCCTGATCGGCCGGCGATCGCACCGGAACCTCGCGCGCGAGCGGACCGCCGCCGCTCACGATCGGTCCGCCCCGGTACGGCCTGGCGGCTGCCGCGCGGATCTGCGCCTGCATGGCCGCGAGCTCGGCGGGATTGCCGAAATCGACACCGCGCGAGTTGCGCCGCCCCGGCGCGTGCAGCGCGGGTGGCTCGCGAATGGCCGCCGCGCGCTCGACGGCGGCGGCGGACTCGGGGTTGGGAATGATCTCGCCCACGACCTGCTCCACTGGAATCCGCTCGTTGAGGAATTGGTGCACGAAGGAAGTGTTGGCGCCGTTCTCGAGCAATCGCCGCACGAGGTAAGGCAACAGCTCCTCGTGAGTGCCGACGGGCGCGTACACCCGCACCGGCGCGAGCGCCGGCGTCCGCGCGCGCACCACGTCGTAGAGCGCGTGGCCCATGCCGTGCAGGCGCTGGAACTCGTAGCCCTCGCCATCGCCCGCGAGCGCCAGCACCGCGGCGACCGTGAGCGCGTTGTGGGTGGCGAACTGGGGATAGAGCCGCTCGCGAGCGGCGAGCAGCCGCTCGGCGCAGAGCACATAGCTCGCATCGGTCACGGGCTTCGAGGTGTAGACGGGGAAGCTGTCGAGACCGCGCTCCTGCGCGCGCTTGATTTCCGAGTCCCAGTACGCGCCCTTCACGAGCCGCACGCTCATGCGCCGTCCGCTCTCGCGCGCGAGCGCCACCACCCAGTCGATCACGTACGGCGCGCGCCGCCCATAGGCCTGCACCGCGAGCCCGAGTCCTTCCCAGGAGCGGGTCTCGGCATCGCGCGCCAGCGCCTCGAGGATGTCGAGGGACACATCGAGCCGGTCCGCCTCCTCGGCGTCGATGGTGAGTCCGATGCCGGCCCGGCAGGCGCGGCGCGCGAGCGACAGCATGCGGGGCGTGAGCCGCTCGGCGACGCGGCGCTGCTGCGTGAGCGCATACCGCGGCTCGAGCGCGGAGAGCTTCACCGAGATGCTCGAGCGGCCGTGGACAGGAGCCTCGGGTTGCGCGGCGAGCGCATCGATCGCGCGCGCATAGGCCTCGAAATACCGCTCGGCGTCGGCGTCGGACCGCGCGCCTTCCCCGAGCACATCGAAGGAGCAGAGCGCGAGGCCGGCATCCCGTCTGCCGCGTGCGAGCGCCGACTCGATCGACTCGCCGACGATGAAAGCCTTGCCCAGCATTCGCATCGCGCGCCGCATGGAAGCGCGCACCACGGGCGCCACCACCGAGCGCGCGGGAGCGGTGCGCCCCGGTCCCACGCCGAGCAGAGCGGCGGGCGTAGGCAGCAAGCGGCTGGCCGCACCGAGCGCCGCGAGCGACAGGCGGGTCATGAGCTCGCCGCCGCCGGCACCGGCGCCCCGGAGGGCCCCCAGGCGCTCCGCAATCAAGCGGTCGGCGCTGACCGCGTCGGGCGTGCGCAGCAGCGCCTCGGCGAGGCTCATGAGCGCCCTGCCCTGGGGGCTCGCGAGCGGGAACTGCTCGAGGAGCGATTCGACGAGCGGCCGCGACCCCTTGCGGACCCGGGCCGCCTCGACCCAGGAGATGGCCCGCCGCCGCGCGCCCTCGAGCCGTGCGTCGAGGGCGGCGAGCGCCACGCGCATCTGCGCGACGGCCTCGCCCTCGCAGCGCAGCGTGGCCGCGCGGATCGTCTCGCGCAGGGTCGAGGCGTCTGGGGTGCCGCTCAGGTCGGCGCGGCGAATGCCCGGTGTGGCAGCCATGGGGCTCGGTTCGGGTGGACAGTAAATTATTCTTATGATACCCCCCTGCAAAGATGATATTTTTCCGTTTTGGCCGCTATAACAGCAATTTATTCTGCATGCCCTCCAAGGCCCCACCCGGATACGGTACGAGCTCCCCCGGACGCCGGCCGCTCGATCGCATCGACCGCAAGCTGCTGGCACGCCTGCAGCAGGACGGCCGCACCGCCATCTCCCAGCTCGCCCGGGAGGTGCATCTCACCGTCACGCCGACCCTCGAGCGCGTGCGCCGCCTCGAGGCGGACGGGTTCATCGAGGGGTATTTCGCCCGGCTCGACGCCCGCAGGCTCGGCCTGGGGCTCCTCGCCTACGTCGAGGTGTCGCTCGATCGCACGACGCCGGACTCGTTCGAGCGCTTCAAGGAGGTGGTGCTGGCCCACGATGAGATCATGGAATGCCACATGGTCGCCGGCGGCTTCGACTACCTGCTGAAGGTGTGTGTCAGGGACATGGAAACCTACCGCACGCTGCTCGGGGACACCATCGCCTCCGTGCGCGGCGTCCAGCAGACGCACACCTATTTCGTGATGGAGGAAGTCAAATCGACGCACGCCATCGCGGTGCCGGATTGAGCCGGCGCCGGGAGGCTCAGCGCGAGCCGTACACCTTCCCCAACGCCTGGGCGAAGTATGCGATGTTGTCGCCGCGCAGCCCCGCGACATTGATGCGCCCGTCGTCCATCATGTAGATGTGGTGGCGCTCGCGCAGCTCGCGGACCGCCGGCGCGTCGACGCCGAGGTACGAGAACATTCCGCGCTGCCTGAGCAGATGGGAGAAATCCCGGCGCGGGCAGCTTTCCCGCAGCTCCCGCACGAGCTGCTCCCGCAGCTGACCGATGCGGTTGCGCATCCCGTCGAGCTCCGTGCGCCACGACGCCCGCAGCGGCGCGCTCGAGAGAATCTCGTGCACGATGGCGGCCCCGTGATCCGGAGGCATGGAATACAGCCCGCGCGCGATGCGCACGAGCTGGCTGAGCGCCGCTTCGGCGGCGGCGGCGCTTTCTCCGAGCACGTGCAGAGACCCGGTGCGCTCGCGATAGAGGCCGAAGTTCTTCGAGCAGGAAACCGCGACCAGCGCCTCGGGCAGCTCGGCGCAGAACAGTCGCGGCGCGAACGCATCCTGCTCCAGACCCGCGCCGAATCCCTGGTACGCGATGTCGATGAACGGCAACAGCGAGCGGCGCTGGAACAGCGCGAGCAGCCCGCGCCACTCACTCTCCGTCAGGTCGGCGCCGGTCGGGTTGTGACAGGAGGCATGCAGCAGCACCACCGAGCGGGGCGTGAGGCGCTCGAGCGCCTGCAGCATGGCCTCGAACGCGACACCGCCCGTCGAGACATCGAAGTACGGATAGCTCTCGAGCTTCAGGCCGCAGCTCGTGAGCAGCGGCGGATGATTGGCCCAGGTGGGCGCGCTCACGTACACGGTCGCATCCGCAGCGGCGAGCCGCACGAGGCCCGCTCCGAGACGCAAGGCGCCGCAGCCGCCGGGCGCCTGAATGGTCCGCAGGCGTCCCGAGGCGAGCGCCGGATGGTCGGCGCCGAAGACCAGCCGCGCCATCGCCTCGTTGAACCCGGCATTCCCGGCCGCCGCCACGTACGTCTTGGTGGTCTCGCGCGCGAGCAGCGCCTGCTGGGCATCCCGGACCGCCTGCATGACGGGAGTCTCGCCGCTCTCGTCCCGGTACACCCCGACGCCCAGGTCCACCTTGCGCGGATCCGAGTCCGCGCGGAAGGCGGCCATGAGGCCGAGAATGGGATCAAGCGGCAGACGATCGAGATGCTCGAGCACGCGGGACCTCCTCGCCACCCGGCATCGGGGCCGGGGACGGCAAAGCCCCCAGTCTACACGGGGGGTTGCTCCAGATCGCGCCGGTGAGCCGCAGCCGAGCCCGCGTTCGAGCGAGCGGCCGCCTCGCACGGATGAGGCTCGGCGAGCGCCGCGAGCAGCAGCTCGATGAGCTCGCTGTCCCATATCATCTGCTCGGGATCGGTCACCGCGACGTCCGGCACCATGAGGCTCGCCAGGATCAGCTCACAGGCGCTGTCGGGATTGCGCCGCGCGAGCGAGCCGTCGCGCGCTCCCTGCTCCAGCAGGCGCTTCAGACGCATGCGCACCATCATGTCGCGCTCGTGCAGGCGGTGCTGAAGAGCGTCGGGCAGATCGCGTCCCCGGCGGAACGAGAGCAGCGTGCCGCACCGGCGCCGCGCCTCCAGGGCGCCGACGAGGAATGCGGCGAGCTTGTCGAGCGCCGTGCCGGGAGCGGTTTCGGCGCGCAGCAGCGCATCGGACAACACCTGCGCGGTCCGCGCATAGCAGGCGTCCACCAGCTCCGGCAGATCCTCGAGCCCCTCGGGCAGGCTCGAGAGCGGCTCACCGACCTCGCGGGCGATCGCGCCCCACGGCAGACGATGATCACCCCGCCGGGCAATGAGCCTCGTCGCGGCATCGACGATGCCTTCGCGTGTCACGGGACTCGGGCGCCGCGGTGGCCCGCTTTCGTCGTTGCACGCCGGCCGGCCGGCGAACTCGGTGATGTCGAGCACGGATTGGGATCCTCCGGGGATCCCACGAGCAACGGCCGTGCCAGCGGCACTCCTGCCGCGGCCCCCTCCGATCGGGACTCTCGCCCTCGGCAGGTCCCATTCGGGTGCGTGCGGGCGCCCGAGCGCACCGGGGAGGTGCGCTCGGGCATCCCGCTCGGGCTCAGTCGACGCTCACCCCGCGGCTCATGCGGCCGAGGGCATGCCAGGCGCGCAGGTACCGAGGGGGCTGGGCCTGCATCGGCAGCGGCACACGATCCGGAATACGGTGGCTCACGTCGGAACCGGATTCCGCGGGCGGCGCGGCGTCGCGCGGCGGCTTGGGAGAGGGCAGCCGGGAGAAAGGCGAGCCGTGAGCGAGCCGTTCCCGGAGCGCGGCGAGCTCCGCGGGCGGATCGGTCTCCTCGGGGGTGAGCAGAAGGCGATGGCGGCGCAGCCACAGGCCCGCTCCAATTCGGCTGGTCAGCATGGTGAGCGGGACGGACAACACCATTCCCGCCAGGACCGGCAGCAGCCACCAGATGTATCGCGGGGCCAGAGCGATGATGAGCGCGCCCCACGCGACGCCGATCGCGACGTGCCATTTGTGCCGCAGCAGCGACTCGAGCAGGCCGATGCCACGGTCGCCGCGCTCCTGGGCGTGCCAGACGACCGGCTTGCCGGCGAGCGTGGTGATGACGAAGGTGGTGTGGAACAGCATCATGGCGGGAGCCAGCAGAATGCTGAAGAGCTGCTCGAGCGCGAGGCTCCCGAGCAGACGCGATGCGCCGCCGTAGCCGCGGCGAAGCGACGGATCCTTGATCGCGAGCACCGCGCCGAGGATCTTCGGCAGCAGCAGCACCACGGCCGTGAGCGTCAACAGCGCCGCGATCTCGCCGTCACGGTACTTCGGCCAGTTCGGAAACAGCGTGTACGAGCCCGGGGTGAAGTACTGATGCCCATGCAGCGCCTGCAGTATCACCACCGTCGAGCTCAGCAGCAGCACGATGAGCCACAACGGCGAGGTGACGTACGACAGCACTCCGGTGATGAGGTGGACGCGGCTCAGCCAGTGCAGCCCCCGCATCGGCAGCAGACCGAGGTGCTGGAGATTGCCCTGCGCCCAGCGCCGGTCGCGGGCGGCGTAATCGACGACGTTGGAGGGCACCTCCTCCCAGCTACCCTGATCGTCGGGCAGCAGCCACACCTGAAAGCCGGCGCGACGCATGAATGCCGCCTCGACGAAGTCGTGACTGAGGATCTCGCCCCCCAGGGGCGGAGAGCCGGGCAGCCGCGGCAGATCGCAGAAGGCGGCGAAGGGCTTCAGGCGCAGGATCGCGTTGTGTCCCCAGTAATTGCCCTCTCCGAGCTGCCAGAAGACCAGTCCGCTCGAGAGCATCGGGCTCGCCAGGCGGGCCGCGAACTGTATCAGCCGGGCGAACAGGGTCTCGCGTGCCGCCGGGAGCGGCAACGCCTGGATGATGCCCGCCTGCGGATGCGCGTCCATCAGCCGCGCGAGCCGCACGAGCGCCTCACCGGACATGATGCTGTCGGCGTCGAGGACGATGGCGTAGTCGTAGGCGCCGCCCCAGGAGCGCACGAAGTCGGCGATATTGCCGGCTTTGCGGCCCACGTTCTCGGGCCGACGCCGGTAGAAGATGCGGCCGCGCGCGTCGTGGCGCGCCACGAGCCCGGCCCAGGCGATCTCCTCGGCGGCACCGATCTCGGGCTTGCGGGTGTCGGAGAGGATGAACAGATCGAACGCGGCCTGCTCCGGCAGCCGCGCGAGCGAGGACCAGATCACATCGAGGCCGGCGGCGACCCGCCCGGTGTCCTCGTTGTAGATCGGCATGATCACCGCGGTGCGGCTCGCGAGCGGCCGCCCTTCGAGGCCCTCGGTCTGGAGCGTTGCCGGATCCCCGCCGCGCAGTCGGATCACGAATCCCGCCACCGCGGTCCAGAAGGAGCTGGCAATCCACGTGAACAGCACGAAGAACAGCACGAGCCCGGCGCGGTCGAGATCGTTGACGCCGTTGGCGTAGAGAATGTCCCACATCATGAATGTGGCCGCCGCGGCGGTGAGCAGCGTCAGGCTGAAGAAAAGCGTGCGGCGCCAGCGCGCCGTGCGCCGAAGCCGGTCGGGATCCATCGATAGGCTCGCTAAGGGGTCCACTGGTCGGTCCACGTCTCGGTCAACGGGTCGCCATACAGATCGAGATAACAGCGCAGATCAACCGGCCGACCGCCCGCCGGTTTCACCTGCATCGTCACGCGCCAGTGGCCGTTCTCGGGCACCCGCGCCACGCTGACGTGAGAGACGCTGGCGCCGTCGGCCCAGACGTCCGCCCGCACCGGCTGGCTGCCCCAGAGAGAATCGAGGTCGCCACCGGCAAAATCAATGAGGACGAGACGCAAGCCCGGTTCCACCGCGGCGCCATGCACCACCGGACCGAAGCGCGTCGCCACCGCCCGGCCGCCGGGCGGCCACCGGTCCGCCGAATGCAGGTAGGCCGACAGCAGGTAGGAGAAGCCGATCGGCTTGTGGGCCACCACCGGGGCGCTCGGGACCCAGTAAGCGTCGATATTGTCGTGAATCTCCTCGGTGCTGGGAATTTCGACCAGCTCGACTCCGCCCTTGCCCCACTGCCCCAGCGGCTGGATCCAGTAGCTCGGCCGCAACTCGTACTGCGAATCCGGATCCTCGTAAGCGGAAAACTTGCGGTCGCGCTGTATCAGGCCGAAGCCGCGCGGATCGTCGTCCATGAAGCGATTGACCTGGAGGCTGGTCGGATTCTGCAGCGGCCGCCACAGCCACTGGCCCGTGCCGGTCTCCATCATGAGGCCGTCGCTGTTGTGCACCTCGGGCCGCCAGTCATCGAAGCGGCGTCGCGCGGAGCTCATGCCGTACAGATACATGGAAGTGAGGGGCGCGATGCCGAGCTTGGCGACGCTGCGCCGGGGATAAAGCTCGGCGGTGACCTGGACCTGGGTGATGGCCGCAGGACGCACCTGGAACTGGTAGGCGCCCGTCAGGCTCGGGCTGTCGAGCAGGGCGTAGAGGGTCATCGTCTGCTGGTCGGGCTTCGGCTGCACCAGCCAGAAGTCCGTGAAGTAGGGAAACTCCTCCCCCTGGGGCGAGGCGGTATCGATGGCCAGCCCGCGCGCCGAGACGCCGTAGCCCTGACCGCGGCCGAGCGCCCTGAAGTACGAGGCGCCGAGAAAGGCGATCACCTCGTCCCGCCGCGTCGGGGTGTTGATCGGATAGCGCACGCTGAGCCCGGCAAAGCCCAGGTCCTGCGGCAGCGGCGTCCTGGGGACGCCGGGTCCGAATTCGAACATCGAGGGGCTGTAGCGCACTTCGGAGACACCCGAGGGCAGCACCTGATAGATCCTCACCTGCCGGTTGAAGTTGAATCCCCGGTGAAAGAACTCGACGTCGAACATCGACCGGCCGCGCCAGAGAGCGGCGGTGGGCTTGAAATGAATCTGCCGGTACTGCGCGTAGGACATGGCCGCGAGCGCATGCGGCAGCGGTGTCGAGCGCACGCGGTACGGACGCGCGGCGCGCTGCTGCGCGAGGCGTTCCACCGTCGCGAAGGTGAAAGGCGGCGGAGGCGGGGCCGCGGCCGGCTTGGAAGCCGGGCGGCCGACCGCGGAGCCCAGAAGAGACAGCGTGAGGATCGCCGCCAGCTGTGTTCGATGAAACGATAGCACCGATGCTCCCCGGGTCAGGTCCGGTGTTCCTGCTCGAGACGCGACCGGCGCGCGCGGTGCGAGGAGAGCCCGCCTGTCGCCATCAAGCGACAGGCCGGCAGCCCTGGTCCGGTGGAACCCACGGGGATTCTCTCAGCGTAAGCCATTTGTTGCCTCTGAAAAACCTGTCGGATGCAACTGACACGAGTCCGGTCCCGGCGGGCGGGCCGGGCGCCGCTTCGCGCCTGAATGCGGTGCGTTGGCGGCGAGCCGCGCCATTGTAGTGCACTCGGACGCGAAGCCGCCCGTCAACTTGACCGCAAATTGCGGATTTCTCACGAAAAACTCATTTGGCACAGTTGATGCTCGAGCACGCAGCCCAACAGCGGCATGCGTCGCTACGGAGAGATCCCGGTATGCGCAAGTGTGTCTTTCGCCTGATACCGCTCGTCGCGGCGCTCGCCGCGCCCGCCGCCCATCCCGCGGCGGCGAGCGCGCCCGACTCCCCGATCGAAACCCTGTCGCAGCTCCTCAGCGACTCCGGCATCACCGAATCCGGATACATCGCGGCGTCCTACTTCCATTCTTCCGGAACAAACACCTACCATCAGTTCGACACCTCGCACGACACCTTCCAGCTGGACCAGGCGGGTCTCACGCTCGCGTACCAGCCGAAGAGCGGCTTCGGCGCCCTGGTCGACCTCATCGCGGGGGAGGATGCGAAGATCGTCAACGCCGCCGAGAGCGCCTCGGCGGCCAGCTCCAACTCCTTCGACGTCCTTCAGGCCTATGTGCAATACGCGACCGGCCCGCTCACCGTGCAGGCGGGGAAATTCACCACCCTGGCCGGAGCGGAAGTGATCGCGCCGACCGGCGATACCAACTTCTCCCGCTCGCTCCTGTTCTTCGCCGAGCCCATGACCCACACGGGAATCAGGGCCACTTACGCGCTCGGAGACACGGTGAGCCTGATCGTCGGCATCAATGACGGGTGGAATTACACCCGAATCGACAGCGGCTCCAAGACCGGCGAATTCGGCATCGCGCTGAGCCCCGACGGATACTTCTCACTGACCGCGCAGGCATACGTCGGCAAGGACCCCGTGGTCGGCGCCAACCGGACGTTCTTCGACGCCGTCGGTACCTACAACGCCACTTCCTCCCTCTCGTTCGTGCTCAGCTACGATTGGGGCAGGCAGGACTCGAGCGCGGCGATCGCGGGCGGGGACTGGAACGGAGTCGCCGGCTACATCAACTACCGCATGAGCCCCAAGTGGCGGCTGTCGCTGCGCGGGGAGTCGCTCGATGACAGAAGCGGCTTCATCCTGGGGGCGGGAGTGCCGCAGCGGGTGGACGAGGGCACCGTGACGGTCGGCTACGACCCCGTGGCGCGATTCGAGCTGCGCCTCGAGGGCCGCTACGACAGCTCGAGCCGGCGCACGTTCGTCGAGTCGACCGGTACCCGGCCCGGCGGTGCCACGTTCACCCGCTTCAGCGACCACCAGAGCGAGGCCGCGGTCCAGGCCGTCTATCAGTTCTGAGCGCCCGAGACCCGCGTTCCGCGGCATCGCCCCGTTCGCAAGCGCGAGGGCGCCCTCATTCGCCGCCGCCCCGCCGCACGATGAGGCCGCGCCCGGGATCGTAGCCGAGGATCGCGAGCGCCATGAAGACGATGGCGCACCCGGCGACGACGGCGAATGCGACGGGATTGAACTTCTCGTACAGCGCGAACCGGACCAGCTCGACCGCGTGGGTGAACGGGTTGGCCATGCAGATGCGGTAGAGCGTCTCGTTCGCCTGTTGCACCGTCCACAGGGGATAGAGCGCGGAGGAGGCGAAGAACATCGGGAAGATCACGAAGTTCATGACGCCGGCGAAATTCTCGAGCTGGCGGATCACAGACGAAAGAAACAGGCCGAGCGCGCTCAGCATCATGCCCGCGAGGATCAGGGCCGGAAACACCGTGAGGTACCCGAGCCGCGGCGGATGAACGCCCCAGAACCAGGCGATGCCGAGGAAGACATACGCCTGCAGGACCGACACGATCACCGCCGCGATCAGCTTCGAGAACAGCAGATACCAGCGCGGCAGCGGGCTCACGAGCAGCGTGCGCATGCTGCCGGTCTCGCGGTCCCACACCATCGACAGCGAGCTCTGCATGCCCTGGAACATCAGGATCATGCCGATCAGGCCCGGAGCGATGTACACCTGATACGGAATGTACGTCTGATAGGGCGGGATGATCGACACGCCCAGCACGAAACGGAATCCGGTGGCGAAGATCAGCAGCCACACCAGCGGCCGCACCAGCGCCGCAAGGAAGCGGCCGCGCTGATTGAGGAAGCGCAACGCCTCGCGCCACACGATGCCGCGCAGGCAGCGGTAGTAGTGAACGGGCTTCATTCGGTCCGCTCGCCGGTCAGGTTGTCGAAGGCCTCGCGCATCGAGGATGCGTTGGCCCGGCGGATCACCTCCGGCACCGGTCCTTCGGCGAGGATCCGGCCGTGGTGCAGCACGATCACGCGCGCCTCGGCATCGACCTCGTCGATCAGGTGCGTCGCCCACAGCGCGGCCAGACCTTCCTCGCGACAGAGCGCGCGTACGTGATCGAGCAGGAACTGGCGGCTCGCGACGTCCAGTCCCACCGTCGGCTCATCGAGCAGCAGCAGCTTCGGCTCGTGGATCAGGGCGCGCGCGACCTCGACGCGCCGCCGCTGGCCGCCGCTCAAGGTGCGGGCGTGCTCGCGCAGCCGATCGGTCAGGCCGACGCGCTCGATCGCGTGCCGGATGCGGACCGCGGCCTCGCGGCGCGGCAGGCCGTGCAGGGCGGCGTGATAGAAGAGATTCTGCGCGACCGAAAGCTCGAGATCGAGAGTCGGCAGCTGGAACACGACCCCGAGGCGCGCGAGCGCTTCGGAAGGCCTGTGCTTGATCTCCCACCCGAAGATCCGGATCGAGCCGCTGCGATGGTTGTACAGCCGGGTGATGAGGGAGAACAGAGTCGTCTTGCCCGCGCCATTCAAGCCGAGCAGCATCGTGCGATCGCCGCGGTCGAGTCGAAAGGAAACCTCGCGCAGGGCCTGACGCTCGCCGAACGCGTGGCTGAGTCCCTCGACGACGAGCGGCGGGGCCCCCGCGCCCGGTGCGCCCGGTGCGCCCGGTGCGCCCGGTGCG